>NZ_JAWLHP010000092.1:0-7476 GCF_041690275.1 Thioalkalivibrio sp. | reverse complement strand
ACGGTGCCGGCGAGGAAGCGGTCGAAGTGATGCACCGACGGGTCGCGCCGGAGCCGCAGGTGCAGCAGGGAGGGCTGGTCGGATCCGTCGAGCTCGACGCGAAACGGCGTCCAGTCGAAGCTTGGCGCGGGCACGTCAACGCGCACCGGATCCCCATTGCCGGGCCGGACATCGAGGTACGGCAGCGCCCGGGTGGTCAGCCGCTCGGCCCGCCAGTGGCCGGAGAGGACCCAGCCACCGGGGTTGGCGGTCACCGGAACGCGTATCGAGGGCCGCATCAGCCGGAGCGTCTCCTTGCCGTCGAACTCCAGCCGGAGGCTGGCCGGCTCGCTGACGAGGCGTCGCGTGTCCAGGATTGCCTGGCTGCCGGCGGGCATGCGGGTATCCCACTCGAGGGCGCGTCCGCTCCCGACAGGGTGCAGAAAATCGCCGTTTGGCACCTGCCCCGGCCGGTAGTCGGGATAGGTCTCGCTCCACGCGGTCATCGCGGCCTCGACATCGCCCTCGCCCAGCGCCAGGTCCACGAAGTCGAGGAGCGCCGCGTCGCCTGCCGGCCGGGGCCGCGGCAGGCGCTCCCAGGCCGCACGGGCCAGTGCGGTCCGGCCGTGCTCGCGCGCGTAGCGCAGCACCGCCGACAGGTAGGCCTCCCCCTCCGGTACCACGCGGTCGAGCAACGCGTCCGGATCCTGGATCCAGCGGCCCGCGGCGAACAGCACCTGCCCGGTCGCGCGGGGCTGCCCCTCCAGCCACCGGCGGAGGTGCACAGCGGCCCGGTCCGGCTCGCCCAGCAGCTGCGCGAGCGTGGCCGCCCGCCAGCGGCCCTCGCGGTGCCCCGGCTGCACGGCGACCGCGGCCTCCAGGTGGGCACGCACGAGATCGGGATCGCGGCCGAGGTCCCGGCCGATGATGGCGCGGGTGTACCAGCGGCTGTGGTCCACCGGATAGCGCTGCAGTTGCCACGCGAGAAAGGAGTCCGCCATCCCGGGGTTCTGCCGCCAGTTCGCCTCCACCATGGCCGAGAGGCGCCGCCCGGCAAACCCGCCCCAGGGCAGTTCGACCCGGGCTTCGCCACCTGTGGCCTCCAGATCGAGTTCCACCGCACTCAGGGCCCGGTACTCGAGCCCGGCGATCGCGATCGCGGCCAGGCCGGCGACGGCGAGGAGAAGCCAGCGCGGGGAGATCGACTTCAGCATCCTGACCCCCTGTTCAGGAGGCCTTGCTGATCGGCAGCTTTCCGGGTTCTTCCGACGCCGGCACCTCGCGGTAACCGTAGTAGTCCGACGAGCAGTAGGCGTAGTCCGGGTTCTTGAGATCGATGCGGTTGAGCACTGCGCCGAGCAGCGGGGCCTGGACCTGCTGCAGCCGCCGTACCGCCACCCGGAAGTTCTCCTTGCCGGTCTGCCCCGCCGCAACGGTCACGATCACCCCCTCGACCATGCGCGACAGCGCCACGGCGTCGGCCAGCCCCAGAATCGGCGGGGCGTCGATGATCACGTGATCGAACAGTTCCCGGCACTCGGCGATGACCCGCGACAGGCGGCTCGAGCTGAGGAGCTCCGTCGGCTTCGGCGTCGCGTGCCCCGCGGGGATCACCGACAGGCCCTCCACCTCGGTCTCGTGGATCAGCGCGCGGTCGAGGCTCGCGCCCTGCTCGGATTGCGCGATGGCGTTGGTCAGGCCGGGCGCGCGCGGCCTCGCGAAGTCCCGGTGCAGCGCGGGCCGGCGCAGGTCGGCGTCGATCAGCAGCACGCGGGCGCCGTTCTGGGCGATCACCGTCCCGAGGTTCACCGCGGTGGTGCTCTTGCCCTCGCCCTGCGAGGTGCTGGTGACCAGCAGGGTGCGCGGCATGCCCTCGGGCGTGGAGAACATCAGGCTGGTGCGCAGGGAGCGGAAGGCCTCCGAGATCGCGGAGTCCGGACGCTGCGCACTGCAGTGGCTGAGGGCGTTGCGGACACCCGGCAACGGCCGCCCCTCCCCGGCCGGATCGTTCGCCGGTTCCAGCGGCACCAGGCCCATCACCGGCAGTTCGACCAGCCGCTCGATGTCGTCGGCGTGGCGCACGGTCCGGTCGAGGAATTCCAGCAGCAGGGCCAGGCCCATCCCGATCATCAGGCCCAGCATCGAGGCCATCGCCAGATTCTTGGTCAGCACGGGCCGAAAGGCGCCGCCCGGCACCTGCGCGGCGTCGATCACCGCGATGTTGCTCTCCTGCACCCCGGCGGCAACGCCGATCTCCTTCATGCGTTGCAAGAGGCCGTCGTAGAGTTCCCGGTTGGTCTCGTGTTCGCGCCGCAGGATGTTGTACTGCACGGCCTGCTCGTTCAGGGCCATGATGCGCTCCTCGCGCTCGGCGATGGCCTGCTCCAACGCGGACTCCTGTGCGCGCAGGGTCTCGAAGCGCCCGAGGATGCCGTCCGCGATGCGCTGCTTCTCCGCCGCGATCTCCGCACGCAGCAGCTCCGTGCGCCGCAGCACCTCGGCCACGGTGGGGTAGTCGTCGAGGAAGCGTTCCGACAGCGCGGCATATTCGGTGGAGGCGTCCAGCAGCCGGGTCTGCAGCTCGGCGATGGTGGCGCTGTTGACCACCGGATCGAGGTGGTCGAGCCGGCCCTGCTGCACCAGTTCCCGCCAGCCGGCGAGCTGAACCAGCTCTCCGCGCACGCCCTCGAGACGCTCGTTCAGGCTGCTCAGTCCCTCGCGCGCCATCTCCTGGTTGGCGGCGAGATCGGAGACCCGAACCCGGCGCGCGAAGTCGGCGAGCTCCCAGTCCGAGCGCTCCAGCGCGATCCGCATCTCCTGCAACTGCTCCTGCAGGAATCGCCGCGCATCGCTGCCGGCGTCGTAGCGTCGCTGCATGGTGCCGTCGATGTACTCGCGTACCACGGCGTTCGCGACCTCCGCCGAGAATTCGCGATCGAAGCTGACGTAGCTCACGCGCACCAGCTGGGAGTTTCGCTGCGGTTCCACCTCGATGCGTCCCTGCAGACGACTGGTGGCCGCACCAACGGCTCTCTCCTCGGCGTCAGCCGCCGCGGCCTGCTGTCCGGCATCCGCCTGGCTGTCCCCCGGCCGGATGGCGCCGAGGATGAGGCGGACCAGCCCGCGCAGTTCGGCCACGATGCTGCGCTGGCGGACCTCGCCGGCCAGCTCGGGATGATCGGCCAGATCGTGGTTGCGCACCACCGCCTCGGCCAGCGAGCGGCTCGCGAGCACCCCGTGCTGGGTGGTCAGAAACTGCTGGATGCCCTGGCTGCCTCCGGGGGAGGACTCGAAGTCGTCGTAGGCGAGGATGCGTCCGACATCGGGCTTGATCTGTATGGTCGCGGTGGCGCGGTACTCGGGGAGCATCAGCAGCGTCGCCATCAGCGTGACCGCGAGCACCGTGGCCAGCACGCTGAGCACCACCGCCCGGCGCTTCAGCAGGATCCGCCAGTATTCGTGCAGATCGATGCTGTCGTCCTCTTCCGGGGCCGGCGCCGGGCGCTCGGGCAGCGCCGGCAGCCTGCCGTAATTCGCCACCGGCTTGAGGTGGTGGCCCGGTCGGTCTCGGTCAGTCCCGAAGGTCATGGATACCCCCGAACGCGGGATGTATGGCCAGGCCGCGCCCCTGGCGCGTGGCAATCACCGGGCAATGCTCGCCTCATTGCAACGGCCGCCATCCGAACAGGGCGAGTGCCGAGGCTTGGCGCCAGAAACCAATCCAGCCGGCCTTGAGGGTGCTGGTGTCAACGACGACCACATCGCCATCGCGCAGCGGCATATCCCGGGCGGGATTGTCGCGTACCTCCCCGTAGTTCACGTCGAGGTGGTTCCATTCGCCGGTGCCGGTATCCCGCCGAAGCACGCGCACCGCGGACGGATCGGCCTCGAACTTCAGCCCGCCCGCCTCGGAAACGGCCTTCAGCACGGTGATCTCCCCCCTGAGGTCGACGCCGCCCGGCCGGTTCACCGCCCCCTCCACGAAGACGAAGCCACCCCGCGGGACGTTGATCAGCGCGGTCTCGCCGAGCATCACGTTGTGCGCGGCCGCGTCTTCCATCAGCTCGTCGAGGCCCACCACCAGGGTACGGGTCTGTTGCTGGCCGTTCTCCGGGTGGCGGACCCGGTCGGTGAGATAGACCATGTCGCCGGCGTCCCGGGTGACGCCACCGGCCATGGCCAGGGCTTCGATCAGGGTGGTCTGGCGGCTCACGGAGTAGACGCGCGGGTTGGCGACCGCGCCGACGATGGTGAACTGCTGGCTGCGGTATTCCGTGACCCGCGCGCTGGCCTGCGGGCTGCGCAGGTAGGATTCGCCGTATTTCGCCGCGACCGTCTGCTCGATCTCGTCGAGGGTGAGCCCGGCGACCGCGATCTTGCCGACCAGCGGCATCACGATGTTGCCCTGCCCGTCGACGCGATATTCGCGCGAGAGCTCGGGGACACCGAAGAACTCGATCCGGATCTGGTCCTCCGGGCCCACCCGGTAGAGGCCGCCGCCCGTGCCGGACTCCACCGCCAGCGACAGCAGCTGTTCGTTGAGGTCGGCCACCCGGGCCTCGCTGGCGACCTGTTCCTGGAACTCCTCGGCCGAGACCGCCTCGGTCGGCGCGGGCGGCGCGGAGGCGCAGCCGGCGAGGAGGAGTGCGGGGGCGAACAGGGCGGTGAGGGCCAGGCGCCAGGGTCGCGATGGGCAGGGGGACGCGGCCCCGGGGCAGGCATGGTCGGGACGGGGGCCGCTCCGTTCGCGCGCAAGGCACGCTGCTGCAAGAGACAGCCCCCGTAGGAGCGCGCCCCGCGCGCGAAGCCCCTGCCCCGCTATCCCGGTGCCCGCATGAGCCGGTTCGCCGGCGCGGCTGCCGCGTCCATCACGAATTGCCGAGGCCTTGGTCTTGCAACTCGCGCTCAACAAGGTACTCCGCTGCGGTGCTGCATCTGCAGGGGAATCGCGGTTACGGGCTGGGTGGCGGCTCGGTGGGAGGCGGCGCAGAACCGCCGCCACCCCCACCGCCACCGGCGGCCGCCGCAAGCCCGGCGCCCGCCAGCGCGAGCCCGCCGACCACCATGGGATTCACGCCACCGGCGGCGGGCTCCGGCGGCTCCGGCTCCGGTTCGGGCTCGGCCACCACCTCCGGATCGGGCTCGGCGGGCGGCGTTATGGCCTCGATCTGCGCGATCTCCAGGCCCGGGCCGTCGCCGGTGAAGTTGACCCGCTGGTTGGCCTCGACCCGGTAGTAGGTATTTCCGTCCGGGTCACCGATGTTCATGGCGCCGTCGCGGACGGTCACACGCAGCTGTCCGTCATCCAGGCGCTGCACGATGCCGAAGGAACCGGGGCTGCCAGACGCGGCCACGCGAACATATTCGCCATCGCCGAGGGTCGAGAGCACCTCGCTGCCACTGGTGATCACCAGTTCCATCCGGTCCTCGGGAATCGCATACAAGAGCGCCCCCTGCTCGAGGTCCACGCGGAGCACGCCGCCGTCGCGGCGCAGCGAGGCGCGGGTTTCGCGCGGAAATCCGATGCCGATGCCGTGTTCGAGGTCCAGGATCGCTGTCCCGCCGCCGGTGTCGATGCGGTCGCCGGAAAACCAGGAGTAGCGGCTGCTCGACAGCCGCATATAGGTATCCGAGTCCGCCTGCGCGACGCGGACCTGGCCCTGGATCTCGAGGCTGCCCGCCGGTCCGGCAGCGGCCGCACTGGCCAGGGTCAGCCCCAGCGCAACCAGCGCGCCCGGGAACAGGCCGGAAAGTACTGTGTTTCCAATCATTTGCCACCCCTGTGTTGAGCGATCAGTCTGGGGCGGGAGACGCGAATGTACGCCGGCCCGACTGTCGTTCGATGTCACTGTATCGGCAGAGCCGTCAAGGCTTCAAGCGGGATGCAAAAGCATCACTCGTGGAGGATCAGGCCCGGAGCCTGCGCAGCCAGCTGGCGAGCCTGCCCTTCCGGCTGGGAAGCGTGTCCTTCAGCACCGCGGTGTCCACGGCCCGGCCGTCCACCAACGCCCGCGGAAAGTCCTCGGTCAGCAGACTCGCGGTCTCCGGGGATGCCCATTGTGCGACCACCTCGCGTCCCGCACTGAGCTGCGGAATCCGGCGGCTGTCGCGGTGGGCGTCCGACGCCATCACGTGGATCAGCCCGTCGCAGACCATGCGGCGCGCCGCATTCTGAATCTGGGAGCCAAAGCGGCCGGTGCAGGATTGGGCGGTCACCTGCGCCAGGCATCCCATGTCCACCCAGTCCGCCAGTTGTTCCGAGTCACCGATCAGCTCGCGGTTGCGTTCCGGGTGCGCGATCACCGGCTGCAGTCCCATCGCCAGGAGGTCTTCCAGGATGCTGCTGGCGCCGAGGGGGACCGTGTGGACCGGAAGCTCGACCAGGACGGCCTGGTTGCGGTCCGCGATCGTGAGCGCGGTTCCCGCCGCGAGCGCTGTCGGCAATTCGGGTACGAGGTGGCACTCTGTGCCGGGCAGCACCTGCAGCGGAATTCCGTGCTCGAACAATCGGTCGCGAAACCGGGCCAGCTGTTGCCGGACGTGCCGGGCCGTATTCGTATAGACGCCGTTCAGGTGGTGCGGCGTGAGGACCGAGACGGCGATGCCGTCCTCCACCGCCAGACGGGCCATGTTCAGCGCCTGTTCGAGGTCCTTGGCGCCATCGTCAATGCCCGGCAGCAGGTGGCCGTGGAGATCCACCATGCCGTCGGAGGTCCGGCGTTGCGCGTGGGCATTGGTCATGTTCATCGACTTCCGTCGTCCTGTCGCGCGGGCGGCCGTCAAGGCCGAAGGCGGCCGCCCGCTGCCACCCGGCACCGCGTGACGACGCCCTCGGATCCTGGGCAATGGCGCGGGGCCCGTGACACCCTGATCGGAGAGAGAGTACCCGATCCGGAGGCGGGACCTGAAGACGCGCACTGCACGGCTCCCGTCTCGACCCGACCCGATATAACCCAACCTGATTTAGGTTCTAGAACTTTCCGGGAGGCTTGTCAATACGACCCGCCCTGCGCGCGCGGCGAGCCCCCATGCCTCGGCGCCCCGGGGGCAGGAGACGGCGAACCGGGGCAAATCCCCCGGTCGCCGCACGACTACACGAGACAGGCCTTGCCCCCGCAGGAGCGCGCCGCGCGCGCGAACCGGGCCTCGCGAGGCCCGGCCCCGGGACCGTAAAAACGGCCCACCGCCGGAAGGCCCTACCGAAGCTCAATCAGCCTCGTCACCGTACGCAAGCGCGGACAGCGGCCCAAGCGCCACCGATTCCAGGGACCCGGCCTCCGCGCAGGTTGCATAGTCCTTGCTCCCGGCAGCCGTGACCAGCTGCACTGCCGCGCCGGTACCGGTGTCCTCGCCGAAGCGGATCTCCGCGGCGCTGCCCGACGCCCCGGAGATCAGCACGACCCCGGTATCCGGGCAGGCACCCTCCGCGCCGTCGCTCGAGGACTCCTGGTACTCGATCGGCTTGTCCGTGCGCACGGCGATGAAGCCACCCATGCC
>NZ_JAWLHP010000091.1:0-7520 GCF_041690275.1 Thioalkalivibrio sp. | reverse complement strand
GGAGCGGCTCCCGGCCGGATCGGGTCCAGGCTAGCTGGCGTCCGGCAGGTCGGCTTCGACTTCAGCGATGAGCTCCTGCACCGCCGCCAGTCCGAGCCGACGCATGGGGCGGCCGTCGATCGGTGATGGCGGCGCCTGGCGGATGCCGTCGGCCGGGAACACGGTGAGCTCGATGTCGAGCCCCTCGGGCCCGCGAAAGCTGAGGAAGGGCACCCGCATCCCGTGGCCACCCCGGTAGTGGCGCTCCCCGCTGCGGCACTGGATGCCCATGTCTCCGAGCCGGAAGATGACCTCTTCCACGGTCTCCGCGAAGCCGTGGAGATTGATCAACGGCTGCGGTTCCAGGATGCCGGTGACCAGCGGACCGACGAGGCGTGGCTCCAGCCCGGCCAGACGTTCCATCACCATCGCTGCCGCGCGCAGGCGATCCCGGTATTCGCGCCGGTTTGCGGCATCCGCAAACAGCCGGTTACGCTCCAGCACCGCAGCCTGCACCTCGGTATTGGCGGGCATTTCCCGCCGCCCGCTCATCCCGAGGTGAGCCGCGGCCTTGCGCTTGGCCAGGCCGTAGTCCCGCACGCCCTCCTCGAGAATGATGCGTGCGGCCTCCTCGGCGAGGCGCTGACGGGCCCTGGATTCCGGTATCGCCATCGAAGCGCTCAGAAGATGAATTCAGGCTGTGATTCGATACCGCGCCTGCCGCCCTCGCGTGCATCCGGGTCATCGGCGGCGGACGGAATGCTCGCGCTGCGCTCCGGGATCTGTTCCGGGAGCAGCCATTCCCGGTAGCCACGGGGATCGTCGTCGGTGGTGCGTTGCCCGGTTTCCGGCAGCAGGGCCACTTCGACCAGGTCCTCGGGGCGCTCGATCGGGGCCTCCGGCGTACCCGCCAGCGACCGCTGCATGAACCCCATCCAGATCGGCAGTGCCGCACGTCCGCCCGTCTCGCGGGAGCCCAGTTCGCGGTTATCGTCGAATCCGATCCAGGCGGTTGCCGCGAGCTCCGCGTTGAAGCCCACGAACCACGCGTCGCGGTAGGAGTTCGTGGTACCGGTCTTGCCGGCCAGGTCCTCACGCCCGAGCTCGAGCGCGCGGCGTCCGGTGCCGGAACGGATCACTCCGCCCAGCATCTGGCTCATCTGCCAGGCAACCCCGGGCTCCAGGGTCGGGACCGGATCGGCGAACTGCAACGGGCCCTGCGCAGTCACGAACTCGAGCTGCTGGCCCGCAGGATCGTCGCACGGGGCCGGGCACGCACGCTCGGTCGGCGCCTGGTAGATCAGCGTGCCGTCCACTTCCTCGATGCGCGCGATCAGCCACGGCGTGGTCAGCTGCCCCCCGTTCGCAAACGGGATGTAGGCGTTGTTGATCTCCATCGGGGTGACGGTCCCGGTACCCAGGGCCATCGACAGGTTCCGCGGGTGCTGCGCGCGGCGCACCCCGAACTGGTCCAGCTCCCCGTGGGTCTTGTCCACGCCGAGGGTGTTCAGCAACCGAATCGAAGCGAGGTTGCGCGAGTTGGCCAGCGCCTCGCGCATGGTCGTCGCTCCGTGGAAGCTGCGCGAATAGTTCTCGGGACGCCACTCCGCACCCAGGGCGGGGTCACCGAGGACCAGCGGCGCATCCATCAGGGTGCTCGAAGGCATCATTCCGTCCTGCAGGGCCAGCGCGTAGAGCAGCGGCTTGAACGCGGAACCCGGCTGGCGTTCGGCCTGCAGCGCGTGGTTGAACCGCTGCGTGAAGAAGTCGAAGCCGCCCGCCAGCGCCAGGATCGCCCCATCGTCGGGTGCCTGCGCGACTACCGCGCCGGTGACCTCCGGGACCTGGCTGAGGCGCCACCCGCCCTCGGTGGTCGGCCGGATACGCACCACGTCTCCACGCTGGAGCCACTCGGAAACGGGCTCTTCCGCCGGTTTCGCCCAGGCGAGGTCCTCGCCCGCGAGTCGGTGCTCGCCCACGGTGGCCCCGTCCACCAGCACGCCCTCCCGGTCCGACTCGACCACCACTGCCGGAAACAGCAGGCCTCCGCTGGGGCCCATTTCCGCGAGGACCTGCCTGCGGGCTTCGGGATCATCGACGACGGAGGCATCCAGGCCCATTTCGGGTCCCCGGTACCCATGGCGCTGGTCGTAGTCGAGCAGGCCTTCGCGCAGGGCCGCGTTGGCCGCTTCCTGCGCATCGCCGTCGATGGTCGTGTAGATCCGCAGACCGCGAACGTAGGCATCCTCGCCCCAGAGGTTCACCGCGACCTGGCGTGCGGCCTCGGCGACCCAGGGGGCATCCACCTCGGCATTGGCCGCATGCCGCTGGCCCAGCACGGGGCGCGCGACGGCTTTTGCGTGTTCCTCGGGGGTGATCAGATCGAGTTGCAGCATCCGCCGCAGCACGTAGTCGCGGCGGTTCCGGGCCCGCTCGGGACTGGTGATCGGGTTGGTCGTGGAGGGCGCCTTGGGCAGTGCCGCGAGAATCGCCATCTGATCGAGCTCAAGTTCTTCGAGGTCGCGGCCGAAATAGACCTTGGCGGCTGCGGCGACTCCGTACGCGCGCTGCCCGAGGAAGATCTTGTTCAGGTAGAGTTCGAGGATCTGGTCCTTGGTCAGCTCGCGTTCGATCTGCAGCGCGAGGAAGATCTCGCGGATCTTGCGCTCGTAGGTGCGATCGCGGGTCAGGAAGAAGTTCCTCGCAAGCTGCATGGTGATCGTGCTGCCGCCCTGCGTGCGCTCACCGGTGCTGAAGACGTGGATGCCGGCGCGCAGCAGGCCCAGCGGGTCCACCCCGCGATGCTGGTAGAAACGCTCGTCTTCGGCCGCGATGAAGGCCTGCAGGAGGCGTTCCGGCATCTCGGAAATGGCCAAGGGCTCGCGGCGCTGCTCGGCGAATTCGCCGAGCAGGTGACCGTCGGAGCTGTAGACCTGCATCGGGGTCTGCAGTCGAACCTCGCGCAGCGAGTCGACGGCGGGCAATCCCGGTGCATAGTAGAGATATAGACCTAGAAAGACGGCGATTGCGGCCATGCCGGCGCCCACGGCTAGAGACAGCAGGGCGAGAATTACACGGAGGAATAGTGGCATGGCATCAGTTTCGAGTCTGGACGGGGGAATTAAGGGGATGAGAGAGCCGCTTGCGATGACGTGTTAAAGCGGACTATCATCGACGCGTAAATACGTGTAAACAGCGGGGCATCGATCTATTATAAGCCCTGCAGCACGCGAACATCAGGGGGGCAGTGTGCTAGGACTGGGGAAAAAGCGCCACGCTTTGCTCGGGGTCGATTTCAGCGCTGCCGCGATCAAGGTTCTAGAACTGAGTCGCAGCGGCAGCGGCTACAAAGTCGAGGCCTTCGCCGTGGAACCGCTTCCGGAAGGGGCGGTGGTGGACAAGGAATGCCGCGATGCCGGAGCGATTGGCGCGGCACTGGAACGCGCGGTGAAGCGGTCCGGGACTCGTCTGAGGCACTGCGCGATGGCGGTGCCGTCTTCCACGATCATCACTCGGACCCTCCGGCTCTCGAGCAGCCTGAGCCAGGCCGAGCTCGAGGGACAGGTGAGCGTCGAGGCCGATCAATACATTCCATACAACATCGAGGACGTCAGCATCGATTTCCAGGTGCTGGGCAAGAACGCCGCGAACCCGGAGTTGCTGGACGTCCTCGTGGTGGCATCACGCAAGGAACACGTCGAGTCGCGCGTCGCGATCGCGGAGGCCGCAAAGCTGACGGCGGACCTGGTCGATGTCGAGGCCTACGCGGTGGAGCACGCGTCGTCGCTGCTGCTGGACCAGCTTCCGGACCGCGAACAGAAGCCGATCGTCGCGGTGGTGGATGTGGGCGCGCAGGTGACCAGCGTCTACGTGATGAGCCAGGAACAGGGGGTGATCTACACCCGCGAGCAGGACTTCGGCGGCCGCCTCCTGACGGAGGAGATCATGCGCCGCTACGACATGGACATGCAGCAGGCCGGCAACGCCAAGATTCACGGCGAACTGCCGCCCGACTATCCCGTGTCGGTGCTGGAGCCCTTCAAGCAGAGCATGATGGACCAGGTGCAGCGGCTGCTGCAGTACTTCTACGTGACGCGGCCCCAGGACACCATCGACCAGATCTTTCTCGGCGGCGGTTGCGCCTCCATCCCGGGCATCGACGAACAGCTCGAGGAGGTCACCGGCACCCCGGTGGCGATCGCCGACCCGTTCCGGGGAATGCCCGTCGCACGCCGGGTGAACCGGCAACGCTTCCTCAATGACGCGCCGGCCACCCTGACGGCCTGCGGCCTGGCCATGCGGGGGTTCGTGGGATGATCTACATCAACCTGTTGCCATGGCGGGAACAGCGCCGGGCCGAGCGTCGCAAGCAGTTCTTCGCGCTGGTCGGGATCGCGGCACTCGTCGGCGCCGGACTGGTCCTGGCCGCCCATGCCTACGTCAATCTTCTGATCGATCATCAGGACACGCGTAACGAGATGCTGCAGACCGAGATCCGGGCGCTGGACCGCCAGATCGCCCGGATCCGCGAGCTGGATGAACAGCGGCAGGCGGTGATCGACCGCATCGAGGTGATCCAGACCCTGCAGGCGAGCCGGCCGGAGGCAGTACACCTATTCGACCAGATGGTGGTGACGCTGCCCGAGGGCACCTATTTCCAGGAGTTGCGGCAGGAGGATGAACGCATCCAGCTCGTGGGCCGCGCGGAGTCCAACGCACGCATCTCGGCCCTGATGCGTCGTTTCGAGGATTCGTCCTGGTTGGAAGACCCGGCACTGCAGATCATCGAGACCCGCCAGGAGGGACCGCTGCAGGTGCGCGACTTCCGCCTCGAGGCCGAACAGA
The DNA here is from genome assembly GCF_041690275.1 of Thioalkalivibrio sp. Taxonomy (NCBI): domain Bacteria; kingdom Pseudomonadati; phylum Pseudomonadota; class Gammaproteobacteria; order Chromatiales; family Ectothiorhodospiraceae; genus Thioalkalivibrio; species Thioalkalivibrio sp. Next base: position 2,696 of record NZ_JAWLHP010000091.1, on the reverse strand, counting down.
CGCGCCCGACAGCGCCGGAGACGGAGAACGGGGAAGCAGACGAGGGGGCCTCGTGATGGACTGGAGAGCGATCAACGAAATCGACCTGCACAACATCGGTGAGGCGCCCGGGATCTTCAAGGGCTTCATCGTCGTGCTGATCATCGGGGCCCTGCTCGGGGCGGGCTACTGGTTCCTGATCAAGGATCAGTTGGAGGCGCTCGAGCGTGGCGAGCGGCAGGAGACCCAGCTGCGCGCCGAGTTCGAGGAAAAGCAGAGCCGGGCAGCCAACCTGCCGGCCTACGAGGCGCAGCTCGAAGAGATCGAGCGCATGTTCGCCTCACTGCTGCAGCTGCTGCCCAGCACCGCCGAGATTCCGAGCCTGCTGGTGGACATCTCCCAGACCGCGCTCACCGTCGGCCTCGAGATCGAACTGTTCCAGCCGAGACCCGAGGTCAACCAGACGTTCTACGCCGACGTCCCGATTCAGCTGCGGTTGCGCGGTAACTACGAGGAGCTCGCGGAATTCGTCAGCGGTGTCTCTGCGATGCCCCGAATCGTGACGGTGCACGATGTCTTCATTCGCCCCGGCGAATCGGACAGCGAGCTGCTGATGGACGCGGTGGCCCGTACCTACCGCTATCTGGAGGAAGGTTGATGGTCACCCATGGCATGCCCCTCCCCTGGTTCCTGGTACTGGCTGTCGCGGTGGTATTGGCCCTCTCCGGGTGCCAGCGGGACACCGCCGACCTGAGGCAGTATATCGAGGAGGTCAAGGAGCGGCCCGGGGGTGATATCGAGCCGATGCCGACGATCGAGCCCCACGAGCCCTATCTCTATCCCGGACACGACCGGTCCCCATTCGATTCCACCGTGATCGCGAGCCCGCTTCCGGACGAACCGGTTGGCATCCCCGGTGATGTGGATGTCGATTTCGACCGGCCGCGCGAGCCACTGGAGAGCCATCCGCTGGATTCGCTGCGCATGGTCGGTTCGCTGGAGCAGGAAGGTGTACGCTATGCTCTGGTAAGAACACCGGACCGCACGATACAGTCGGTGACCGCGGGCAACTACATGGGGCAGAATTTCGGAAGGATCACCGAGATCACCCCGCAGTCGATTCGCCTGGTCGAAGTGGTTCCGGATGCCTTCGGTGGGTACATGGAGCGCGAGAACTCCATCGCGTTGTCGGAATGACATCTCAGGGGGGATACAGCCATGAACGTGGAATGTGACAGCACCGCCGGCACGAGGCACCAGGGGGGCTCGCGGTGGCGCGGAACAGGAGCGGTGCTGCTCTGGCTGGCAAGCCTGGCCCTCTTCGCGGCCCCACCGTTGTCGGCCCAGGAACTCCAGGATGTCAGGGCCACGGGGCTCGGCTCGGGCCAGACACAGCTCGCGCTACAGTTCTCCGAACCACCGCCTGATCCCAGCATCTTCGCCATCGATTCACCACCACGCATCGCCCTCGATCTGCCCGGTGTCTCCAACCGGCTCGCGGCGCGTACCACCGAGCTGAACATCGGGCCGCTACAGTCCGTCACTGCCGTGGAGGCGGGCGAACGCACGCGGGTGGTCGTGAACCTGAACCAGAGCTCGGACTACCGCAGCCAGGTCGAAGGCAACAGCCTGGTCCTGACCATCGGACCCGGAGCGGCCCGGGCGGAACCGGTTGCGGCCACGCCCGAGCCGCAGGCCGCGGCCGGGGCCGAACCCGCGCCGGGGCGTGCGGGCGTTCGCAGTGCGCGGCCCCCCGAGATCATGGATGTCGATTTCCGCCGCGGGGAGGAAGGCCAGGGGCGCGTAATGATCGAGCTCTCTCGGCCGGGCGTCTCGGTGGAGGTGCAGGAACAGGCCGGGCGGGTGGAAGTCGTGTTCCCGCGCGTACTGTTGGACGAGGAACTGGTGCGGCGCATGAATGTGGTCGACTTCGCCACGCCGGTCGTGAGCATTGATACCGCGCGGGAGGGGGACGATCGGGTTCGCATGGTGGTCAACACCACGGGGGAATATGACGTCCTTTCCTACCAGGCGGATCGCCAGTTCGTGATCGAGGTCGCGCCGCTGCCCGAGGAGGAGCGCGAGGCCCTTCGGGCCGAGCGGGAAGAGTACGTCGGCGAGCGCTTGTCGCTGAACTTCCAGGACATCGAGGTCCGGTCGGTGCTGCAGCTGCTGGCCGACTTCACGGACCTGAACATCGTCGTCAGCGACACGGTGACCGGCAACATCACGCTGCGCCTGAACAATGTGCCGTGGGACCAGGCCCTGGACATCGTGCTGACGGTCCGCGATCTGGACAAGCGCATGAGTGGCAACGTGATCTACGTGGCACCGCGCGAGGAGATCGCCGAACGCGAGCGTCGTGAGCTCGAGGCCATGAAGGAGCAGGAGGACCTGGCACCGCTGCGCACCGAGTTCATCTCGGTGAACTTCACCCAGGCGGAGTCCATCCGGCGCCTGATCTACGATCGTGAACGGAGCGGAGCAGGCGGAGGCGAAGGCGTGGACCGCCGCATGTCCTTCCTCTCCGACCGGGGCAGCGTCGCGGTCGACGCCCGGACCAACACCCTGATCATCCGCGATACCCAGGATCAGATCGATGCGATCCGGCGTCTGGTCCAGCGCCTGGATGTGGCCACGCAGCAGGTGCTGATCGAGACCCGCGTGGTGATCGCGGACGACAACTTCCGCCGGGACCTGGGGGTGCGGTTCGGGGT
>NZ_JAWLHP010000090.1:0-7579 GCF_041690275.1 Thioalkalivibrio sp. | reverse complement strand
AGTTCGGCCTGGGGGCTGGGGGGCTTGGGCCGGCGGCGGGCGCCGCGGCGGCTGCCCATCTTCTGCTGGATGTCGCGGCTCTCGGCCCGGCTCTCGGGCTGGCGGCGCACGGCCATCAGGCGCTGGCGGGCTTCGCGGGCGGCGGCGATGTGATCGACGATCGGCGCCGGGTAGTCGCGGTCGATGTGCACGCCGGTCGAGCGCTGCAGCGCGTCCGGCATGCGCCACGGCTCGTGGATGAAGGCATCCGGCACCGGCTCCAGTTCCGGGACCCAGCGGCGGATGAAGACGCCGTTGGGGTCCTGGTCGAAGGACTGCTTCACCGGATTGTAGATGCGCAGCGCGTTGATGCCGGTGGTGCCGGACTGCATCTGCACCTGGTTGTAATGGATGCCGGGCTCGTAGTCGGTGAACGCGCGCGCGAGGTGCAGCGCGGGCTCGCGCCAGGGCAGCCACAGATGGTAGGACGAGAATGCCATCAGCATCGCCCGCATGCGGAAGTTCAGCCAGCCGGTGGCATTCAGGGAACGCATGCAGGCATCCACCAGCGGGAAGCCGGTCTCGCCGTGCGCCCAGGCCCGATAGCGCGCCGGGTCGAAGGCGTCCTCGCGCAGGCCATCGCAGGCCGGCAGCAGGTTGCGGAACTCGATCGACGGGCGCGATTCCAGCTTCTGGATGAAGTGGCAGTGCCAGTGCAGGCGCTCCTCGAAGGCGCGTAGCGAACGCCGCCACGCCTTGGCCTCCGGGCTCATATCGCCCTTGAATCCGGCGACGCGCGCACGGCTCGCGTGCACCACCTCGCGCAGGGACAGGCTGCCCCAGGCGAGGTGCGGACTGAGGCGCGAACAGGCATCCCACGCGGTGAGCGGGCTCGACATGCCGCCCTGGTAGGCCTTGCCGCGGTCGGCAAGGAAGGTCGCGAGCGTCTCTTCGCCTGCATCACGTCCACCGGGTTGCAGCGAGACGCCCTGCTCTGGTGTCAGCGATTCGTCAGGGCGGTCGGGCAGTGGATCGGTGCGCAGGCCGGGCACGGCTGTCAGTGTGCTCGGAACAACGCTGACCGGCCTCGACATGCGCCGCTCCCAACGCCCGGCCCAGCCGTCGCGACTGCGCAGGCCGCGTACCACGCCGTGTTGCGGCAGCTCGATCCACTCGACGCCCCGGTCGCATGCCCAGGCTGCCACGCGGCGGTCCCGGGCGAAGGTCCAGCCGTTGCCCGTCTCCTCGTGCGACCAGACGGTGCGGAAGCCGGTCTCACGGTGCAGTTCGTCGAGGACGGCGACGATCCCGCCCCGGCGCAGCAGGAGCGGCTGCCCGAGGCGGGTGAGATCGCGGTCCAGCGTCTGCAGGCAGCGGCGGACGAAGGCCCAGTGGCGCCAGGCGGCATCCGGCTGCGCCCAGAATTCGGGCTCGATCACGTAGAGCGGCAGGACTGGCCCGCGCTCGGCAGCGGCGGCCAGCGGCTGGTGGTCCTGCACACGGAGGTCGCGCTTGAACCAGACCAATTGCAAAGGGCGGTCAAGCGTCTTGGTCATGCGTCTTTCCGGGGGCGTTCATGCCTGCCCCAAAGCGGCGGCCAATGATCGAAAGTGGGTCCCGGGTACGCCTCGGGTCTGCCCCGGCGCGCCTTCAGCCCATGGCTGGGGCATCATGGTGGGCTCTGTCGTCATCGATGGCCTGCCCGGGACCCGGCTTCGCGCAGGCGCTCAGGACGCGCAGACGCCGTCGCGGCAGCGCCGACGCCAGCGCCAGCGTGCAAAGCGCCCGTAGGCAAAGTCGAGCAGGGGCACCAGACCCGGAATGGCGGTCACGACGCGAGCCAGCCAGCGGTAACCGGGCAACTCCCGCCAGATCGCGACGAAGGCCGGTACGCCGGTGTGCAGTTCGCCGGATCCCCCGCGAACGTGCAGCCGCTGCATCGCCGTCTCCCAGCTCACACCCACCTCCGCGACGATCTCCGGTTCCCGGTGGATATCCAGCCAGCGAATGCGCCCACTGCGATCCAGGCGCTGATAATGCGCGATCTCCCGGCGGCACATCGGACAGCCCCCATCGAAGAAGACGGCGGTGCGCGGATCCTGCTGCGGATGGTGCGTAGTGACCGTTTGCTGATCGGTGGTCATGGCGGGGTCTGGCTCCAGGTTCGGCGTGCAAGCCCGTGGGTCGGCCCGGCCCGGGCGCGTACAGCGTTACGAGCCCGCCCCACCCCCGAAGGTTCCCACCGCTGGGGGTCGGACCAAGGCAAGCTCTTGAAAAAAATGAAAAGATGCGCGAAAACCACGTCCATCCGCGCCTTAGACGGCCATTTTCGCCCCTGAAAACAACGCTTCAGGATGAAAGGCCGGAGATACGCCTCACCATTGCCGGAACCACCACCGCGAATCCCTGGACGACCCTTTTTGCGCCCGGAATGGCGTCTTTAAGACCCTTTTCACCCCGGAAACCACACCTCTTCTCTGGCAAAATCAGTACCTTGCCCTGGTCCGACCCTGGAGGGTAATCTGCGGCGATGCACGATTTGCGGCGCAGCCTGGCGGCCTTCGGAACCCCGGATTTTGTAGCGGTGCTGAGGGAAGAGCTCACGGCACTCGGGCCGGACGCGCTTGGGTTGCAGCAGGCACTCACCGCTGGCAGCACGGCCGTGTCCGACGATATCGACGTGATGATCCTCCGCCAGTCGGAAACGTCCGACGGCCCCGGTGTCCGGATCGGCGTCTTCTTCACCAGCGTCCTGGGTGGCTGTGCCTGCGCCGACGATCCCACGCCGGAAAACGAGCACACGGAATACTGCGAACTCGACATCACGATCGCGCGCGAGACGGGCGCGGCCCGCATTGACCCAGCTGCGGACTGACCCGGCGGGCGGACTCCCGGTGAAGTCGCTTGAGCAGCCATTTTCGGCCCCGAAAACGGGGTTCCAAGACCAGAAATCGTGCCGCCCTGGAGGGTCTTTTTTGAGCAATTCAATGAGTTGGCCTGGTCCGACCCCGGGGGGGTTCTGGTTTTCGGAGGAGGTGCGGCCGTTTTGGTTTCGGTCGACGCCGGCGTTTGATGCGGAGGTGCGGCGGCGGTTTCTCGGGACGTGGGAGGCGGCGGCGGACGGGCGGCTGGACGAGTGGCGGAAGACCCCCGCGGGCGCGCTGGCGCTGGTGATCGTGCTGGATCAGTTTCCGCTGAACATGTTTCGCGGTGAGGCCCGGAGCTTCTCGACGGAGGCGCGGGCGCGTGCGGTGGCGGCCGAGGCAATCGATCGGGGCTGGGACCGGGAATACGCTGATGCCGAGAAGGCCTTCCTGTACCTGCCGTTCATGCACAGCGAGGCATTGGCGGACCAGGATCGTGCGGTACAGTTGTACCGGGAGGCGGGACTCGAGGACAGCCTGCGCTGGGCCCGGCATCACCGGGAGATCATCCGGCGTTTTGGCCGGTTTCCGCACCGCAACGCCGCGCTCGGGCGCGAGAGCACCCGGGAGGAGCGGGAATGGCTCGGATCGAAGGAGGCCTTTCGGGGATGAACGCACGCAGGCCGCTGGTGATCCTGAAGACGGGACGCAAGATCCCGGCGCTCGAGACCATCGCGGGGGATTACGAGGACTGGATCGCGGCCGGCATGGGCTGGCAGCCGGGCGCGGTCCGGGTGATCGCACCGGATCGCGGCGAGGCGCTCCCTGCGCCGGATGCCGTCGCGGGCATCGCGATCACGGGATCGGGGGCGATGGTCACCGAGCGGGTGGACTGGATGCTGCGCGCGGCCGACTGGCTCGGCGACGCGGTGCAGCGGGAGGTTCCGGTGCTCGGGATCTGCTTCGGGCACCAGCTGCTCGCGCACGCGCTCGGCGGCGAGGTGGACGACAACCCGCACGGCGTCGAGGTCGGCACCGTCGAGGTTTCGCTCGAGGATGCCGCGGCGGAGGACCCCCTGTTCTCGGCCCTCCCGACGCGCCTGTGGGCGCAGTTGAGTCACCGGCAGTCGGTGCGTGTGCTGCCGCCCGGGGCCACGCTGCTCGGCGCCAGCGAGATGGAGGCGCATCAGGGCTTCGCCTTCGGTCCGCGGGCCTGGGGCGCGCAGTTCCACCCGGAGTTCGACGAGCGGATCATCCCGCATTTCGTCGAGTACTACCGCGCGATCCTCGGGGAGCAGTCGCGCTGCGCGGATACGCTGAAGTCGATGGTGCGCCCGGCGCACGAGAGCCGGGTGCTGCTGCGGCGATTCGCGGAGATCGTCCGGGAGGGAGAATCGTAGGGGGGACGCTGGCCGCGATGGCCTGTGCCCGGTGCGGGATCGCGGCTGGAAGCCGCTCCTACAGACGCCGCTCCTACGGCCACCGCGAGCCCCGAAGCCATTGTGGGAGGGGCCTGTGGCCGCGATGGCCTGTGCCGGGTGCGGGATCGCGGCTGGAAGCCGCTCCCACAGAAGCCGCTCCTACAGACGCCGCTCCTACAGACGCCGCTCCTACGGCCACCGCGAGCCCCAGGCCATTGTGGGAGCGGCCTCTGGCCGCGATGGCCTGCGGCTGGCGGGGAATGGGTAGCCGCCGTACTGCACAAGCGCCCGGGGCGTGCGTATGATCAACCGCACTGCCGAAGACCCGGGAACGATGCTGTGAACGAAGCCGACGGTACCCCACCCTGGCACGCACTGCAGGTCGACGAGGCGCTTGAGCGCCTGGAAAGCGACACGGGTGGGCTCGGCCGCGAGGCGGCACGCGAGCGCCTGGAGCGGTACGGCCCCAACCGCCTGCCGGCCCCGGAACGCACGGGGCCGGTGAAGCGCTTCCTGTTGCAGTTCCACAACGTGCTGATCTATATCCTGATCGTCGCCGGCGTCGGCACTGCGCTGCTGGGGCACTGGATCGATGCCTGGGTGATCTTCGGGGTGGTGCTGGTCAACGCGGTGATCGGCCACATTCAGGAGGGCAAGGCCGAGCAGGCGCTGGATGCGATCCGCCACATGCTGTCGCCGAAGGCACTGGTGGCACGGGACGGCCAGCGGCGCACGGTCCCGGCGGAGGATCTGGTGCCCGGCGACGTGGTGATCCTGCAGGCCGGCGACAAGGTCCCGGCCGACCTGCGCCTGTTCCGGACGCACAATCTGCGCGTGGACGAGGCCGTGCTCACCGGCGAATCGGTCGTGGTGGACAAGCAGACCGACCCGGTCGTCGCAGACGCCGGGCTCGCCGACCGCGCCTCGATGGCCTTCTCGGGGACCCTGGTCGCCTACGGCCAGGCGCGCGGGGTGGTGGTCGGCACCGGCACCGAGACCGAGATCGGCCGGATCTCCACGATGCTGGGCGAGGTCCAGACGCTGACCACGCCGCTGCTCCGGCAGATCGACGAGTTCGGCCGCTGGCTTTCCGGGGCCATCGTGGTGCTGGCGGGCTTAACCTTCGCATTCGGGTACTGGGTTCGCGACTACGCGCTGGTCGAGACCTTCCTCGCCGCGGTCAGCCTTGCGGTCGCGGCGATCCCCGAGGGGCTGCCGGCGATCATGACCATCACCCTGGCCATCGGCGTGCAGCGCATGGCCGGCCGCAACGCGATCATCCGCCGTCTGCCGGCGGTGGAGACGCTGGGCTCGGTCACCACCATCTGCTCCGACAAGACCGGCACGCTGACCCGCAACGAGATGACGGTGAAGAGCATCGTCACCGCCGAACGCGAGTTCGAGGTCAGCGGAGTCGGCTACGAACCGGAAGGGCGCTTCGCCACCGGCGACGAAGAGATCGCGGTCGAGGACCAGCCGGTGCTGGCCGAGACCCTGCGCGCGATCCTGCTGTGCAACGACGCCGAGGTCTACCACTCCAACGGGCGCTGGGTGATGGAGGGCGACCCCACCGAGGGGGCCCTGGTCGCCGCCGCACTGAAGGGGGGTCTCGATCACAAGGAACTCAACCGGCGACTGTCGCGCATCGACGTGATCCCCTTCGAATCCAGCTACAAGTTCATGGCCACCCTGCACCACGAGGACCCGGCCGGCTCCGGCGTGATCTACCTGAAGGGCGCGCCGGAGCGGGTGCTGGCGGTCTGCGACAAGGAACGCACCCAGGGCGGCGACCGGCCGCTGGAACGCGACCGCTGGGAGACGTGGATGGAGCGCATTGCGGCGCGCGGCCAGCGCCTGCTCGCGGTCGCCGCGAAGGAGGCCGGCGCGGACAAGTCCGAGCTGGAGTTCCCCGACATCGAGGACGGCGGGCTCACCCTGCTCGCGGTCTGCGGGATCATCGACCCGCCCCGGGACGAGGCGGTCAAGGCGGTCGCCGAGTGCCAGAAGGCGGGGATCCGCGTGAAGATGATCACCGGCGACCACGGCGTCACCGCGCGGGCGATCGCCGACGAACTCGGCATCCAGACCGCGAGCGGTGTGGTGACCGGGCACGATCTCGAGGAGATCACGGACGAGGAACTGAGACACCGGGTGCGCGACATCGACGTATTCGCGCGCACCACCCCCGAGCACAAGCTGCGGCTGGTGACGGCGATCCAGGCCAACCGGCACGTGGTCGCAATGACCGGCGACGGCGTGAACGACGCGCCGGCGCTGAAGCGCGCCGACGTTGGCGTGGCGATGGGCATCAAGGGCACGGAGGCCTCGAGGGAGGCCTCGCAGATGGTGCTCGCGGACGACAACTTCGCCTCCATCGCCGCCGCGGTGGAGGAAGGCCGCACGGTCTACGACAACCTGAAGAAGGCGATCCTGTTCCTTCTGCCCACGAACGGGGGCCAGGCCTTCACCATCGTCGCGGCGATCCTGCTCGGACTGACCCTGCCGCTGACACCGGTGCAGGTGCTGTGGGTGAACATGGTCACCGCGGTGACCCTGGCGCTGGCGCTGGCCTTCGAGCCCACCGAGAAGGACGTGATGCGCCGCCCGCCGCGGCCGCCGGGCACCCCGATCCTGTCCCGCTTCCTTCTGTGGCGCATCGGCTTCGTGTCGCTGCTGCTGGTGGCCGGCACCTTCGGGCATTTCACGTGGATGCTGACGCAAACGGACGACCTCGAGCTCGCGCGCACGGTGGCGATCAACACGCTGGTGGTGGGACAGATCTTCTATCTGTTCAACAGCCGCTACATCGTGCAGTCCGCACTGAACTGGGAGGGCTTCTTCGGCAGCCGGGCAGTGCTGATCGCGATCGGCGTCCTGGTGGTGCTGCAGGCACTGTTCACCTATGCACCGCCGGTGCAGTTCCTGTTCGGCACCAGCGCCATCGGCCTGGAGGCGTGGGGACGCATCCTGCTGTTCGGCGTCGCGCTGCTGCTGCTCGTGGAGGCGGAGAAGAGGGTGCTGCGCGGAAACGGGCTGGCCCGCCACGGGTGAGGGAGCGCAGGGACCCGGGGACACGGGGACACGGGGACAGATTTATAAATCTGTCCCCGTTAGTCCGTAGGGTGGGCAAAGCGAAGTGTGCCCACCACAGACCGACAGCGCCGGGACGGTGGGCCCGCTGCGCTTGGCCCACCCTACGCGCGAGGCGTACACCGACCCTCACCCCGCGGCGTAGTCGTAGGGTGGGCAAAACGGAGTGTGCCCACCAGACCGACGGCGCCGGGACGGTGGGCCCGCTGCGCTTGGCCCACCCTA
>NZ_JAWLHP010000089.1:0-7853 GCF_041690275.1 Thioalkalivibrio sp. | reverse complement strand
AAACGCCGCTCCAGTGCATCCGGCGGATACCCCGGGCGGGTGACCCGGGCCGACCGGGAAGGGTAGCAACCGAGCGGACGGCCTGCACTTACCGGCCAAAAAAAACCGCCCCGTGGGGCGGTGAAAGCGCGATGGAGGAGAATCGCGCACGCAAGTCCATAAAAACAAAGGCCAACGGCATGGGGGACGCCCGACAGGACCGGGTTCCGGACCGGATCGGAAGACCGCAGTGGACGCGGGTGGGACCGCGCGGACCGGCCAGCCTTATCGCACTGGATCTATATCGAATATGCGAGCAGCATGGCTCCGGCAATCGTCAGCGACGCCATGCCCGATGCGACCAGTATCTTCATGCTCTGTTCCTTTGACTCGGGCGACCCTCTGCGCCCCTCTCATGGAACCTAAGCACATGCCGTGCCAAATTATGACCTTTAGAAGAATATCTCTATTAACTGCATGTTTATATTATTTTTTCCAATATCTCTCCGGAGTAATTCGGATGGGATATTGCTGCAACTTCGAGAAGGGAGGTGCCACATCTGTCAGTTCTCCGGCGCCATCTGTCAGGCCGCTTCGCCGATGGCGATGGAAGACACCTCAGACATGCCTCGGGATGGCTCCCGGCAGCCCAGCCCCGGAGGCAATCCGCTATCTTCGGGAGCGGTGCTCCAGACCCTTCAGCTTGCGGTAGAGCGTGCGCTCGGACACGCCCAGCCGGCCGGCCAGCTCCTGGCGATCCCCGGGGAACTCCGCGAGCACCCGGCCGAGATAACGCTGCTCGAGCTCCTCCAGCGGGATCACCTCACTGCCCTGAGGGCACGGGTCCGGCGCCCGCTGCAGATCCAGGTCCGCTGCAAGTTCCCGCTCGCCGATCTCCTGACCGTCCGCAAGCAGGCTGGCCCTCTCGAGCAGGTTGCGTAATTCACGGATATTTCCCGGAAAGTCCATGCTCTGCAGGGTGGCCATCGCCTTCGGCGTCAAGTGCTTGCCCCGACCGGATCGGATGCGCCCGAGCAGCGCGGGCACCAGCAGCGGCAGGTCCTCGCGACGCTGGCGCAACGAGGGCAGGGGGATCGGGAAGACGCTGATCCGGAAATACAGATCGAGCCGGAATTCGCCGGCCGCCACCTGCGCCCGGAGGTCCCGGTGCGTCGCACAGACCAGGCGGAAGTCCGCCTCCTGCTCGACGCTGCTGCCCACCCGGCGGAACCGTCCGGTCTCGAGCAGGCGCAGCAGCTTCACCTGCATGGAAAGCGGGATATCGCCCACCTCGTCCAGAAACAGGGTCCCGCCCCCGGCGGCCTCGACCAGGCCGGTCTTCTGCGCTGTGGCCCCGGTGAATGCCCCGCGCTCGTGCCCGAAGAGCTCGCTCTCGAACAGGGATTCGGTCAGGCCGGCACACTCCACCGGCACGAAGGCTCCATTGCCACGGGCGCTCGCTTCGTGGATCGCGTGCGCAACCATTTCCTTCCCCGTGCCGGTCTCGCCGAGCAGCAGCACGGCTGCCTGGCTTGGCGCCGCGCGCTGCACCAGCTCCAGCATCCGCACGAAGGCCGGGGAACGCCCCACCATGCGGTCGGCGCTGGGTTCGGGGCTGGCGAGCCGCGTGTGCCGCATGATTTCCAGCACATACCGCACCCGTCCGTCCTCTCCGGGGATCGCCCGGGTCTCCACATCCACGTGTTCCTCACCCCGGGGCGTGTGATGCACGTGCATCACCCGGCTGACCTTCCCGGATTCCAGGGTCGACCGCAGCGGACAGCACTCACCGGCCTGGTCGCAGGGCTTCGCATAGCCGTGGGAGACCTCGAAGCAGCGCCGTCGCCCGGTCACCGGAGCCGTGCCGAAGATGCGCTGGTAGGCGGGGTTCGCCGCCAGGATGTTGTACTGGGAATCGAGCAGCACCGCGGGCTCCGTGTAGACCTCCAGCATCGCGAGGGTCTCCGCCGGTATGGCCGCGGAGGCGGTATCGGTTTCCTTCATGTCACTCGACCTGTCATTTTTGGCAGCCGGAGCTTAACAGCAACCACGGCCAGCCGCATTTCCCGGGCTGATCCGAAAGGGCACGGCCGTGCACTCCCAACGCGCGTTCTTCGGCACTAAACTGGGGCATGGACCGGCAAACACTCACGGATGCGCTGGCGCAGGACCGGGCGGAGAGTCACCACTTCGAGGGCCTCCGCTACGCGCGCCTGACCGAGACGGTGAGTGGCCACCCGCGCGGCAGCGTGGTGCTCCCCGGCGGCGCGGTGATCCGCGGCTACCCCTCGATCGCGCGCATCCATGCGCTGACTGCCGGACTGCGGCAGCAGTTCCAGGGGCCGTTCTGGGCCGAGGAAAAGATCGACGGCTACAACGTCCGCGTGGTCTTTCACGAGGGACAGACCTACGCCTTCAGTCGCGGCGGGTTCGTCTGCGCCTTCAGCACCGACCGTCTGCAGGACCTCCTGCCGCCCGGGATCTTCGAACGGGAGCCCGACCTGGTGCTGTGTGCCGAGATCGCCGGACCGGACAACCCCTATCTCGAGGGCTCGCCACCGTTCGTCACGGAGGATGTGCAGCTGTTCGTGTTCGACATGATGCGCAAGGGCCAGCCCGGCTTCCTGCCACAGCGCGAGAAGATGCGCCTGATCGAGGAGCTGGGTCTGCCCGCCACCCGGATATTCGGTCGGTTTCTGCCCTCGGATGAGGCTGTCCTGCGCGATCTGATCCTGCAGCTCGATGCCGAGGGCGCCGAGGGACTCGTACTGAAGGCCGAGTCCGGCGATACCCGTTCCAAGTATGTGACCGGCCGCTCCAATATCGTCGACATCGGCGTCTGCAGTGCCCAGCTGCTGGACCTGCCGCCGGAGTATTTCACCAACCGCCTGATGCGCATGGCAATCTTCATGCACGAGAACCGCCAGCACGGAGACCCCGATCTGGAACGCAGCCTCGGGCGGGCCTTCCTGGCCGGTCTGGAGCGAGCGGTCGCCGGGAGCCGGGGGCACGGCCGGGTGGACCACCGCTACCGCTGCCGCTTCCGGGAACACCGCAATGCGCTGCACTTCATCGCCCACATGGCGGCGACGGGGGGGCAGCGAGTGCATGTCCTGCCCGACATGCCGCGCGAGGAAGACGGTTACTGGGTGCTCGAATTCGAACGTGTGTTCGACCGCATGACCGGCACGCTTGCGACCGCGTTTTCCGGTGCCATCCAGTTCGATTGATCGCCGCCGGCCGCAGTGGCGCCCTCAACCGGCCGGCGCGCTCCCCCGCCCGTCCGCCAGGTTCTCCATCACCCGGCGCAGGTAGTCCGCCGTGATCAGCTTGATACCCATGCGGTTGCCCAGCTTGCGCATGCCCTCGTCGGCACTCGCCAGCTCGGCGTCCAGCTCGAGGGCCAGCAGCACCGCGTCCACGTCTTCCCGGGAGTCCACCAGCCCCTTGCGCATCGCCTCGCGAAAGCGTTCCCGGAGCTGGGTGATCAGTTCCGGTGGCATGTCGGCGGCGGCCCCGGCCCGCTTGGTATGCTCCTCCGCGATGCGCAGGCCGCGGTCGATCCGGCGGCGCACCTCGTCGATGAACTCGTACAGCACGTCACTGGGAATCGTCAGGGAGAAGCGCCGGGGCGAGCGCACCCAGACCACGGTCTCGAAATCGGCCGCCAGTTCCTCCAGGTCGCGCATCGTCCGGAACTCCTCGTACACCGACAGCGGCATGTAGAACTCCGCGGGACAGCCCCGGGCGAGCTGCAGGAAGGTGCGCAGCCCGTCGCCGGGATCCTCGCCGAACTGGCCGAAGACGTGGGGGTTGGTAAAGACGCTGGTATCCAGTACAAAGCGGCGCATCGCGGGTTCCTGCCGTGACCTGCAGGTCTGCCATCATGGTGGGACCCGTCGGGACCCGTCAACCGGCGTGCGGGCGTTCCCGGGCAACCCCCCGGGACGATCGTTGTCCATCAATGCACAGGCATTGACATGGAGGCTGGCATGCGCGGGATCGAGCATATCCCCTGGCTGTACGACGCACTGATGAGCGTGATGGACCTCACCGGCTTCCGGCGCTGGCGTCACAAGCTCGTGGGCGAGACGGACAGCCCCACGCTGGAGGTCGGCTGCGGAACCGGGCGCAATCTTCCGCTGTACCCTGCCGGTACCGAGGTGGTCGCGATCGATCCCGACCTCGGCGCATTGCGCCGGGCACGGCGCCGTGCGCCGCACGCATTGCTCGTCGTGGCGCGGGCCGAGGCCTTGCCCTTTCGCGCGCAGAGCTTTCCGGTCGTGGTCAGCGGGCTGGTCTTCTGCAGCGTCCGTGACCCGGATCAGGGCCTGGCCGAGATCCGCAGGGTACTGCTCCCCTCGGGGCAGTTGCGCATGATCGAGCACGTCCGCCACCACCACCCCGCGCTGGCCCGGATGCAGGACGGCGTGCAGCCCGCGTGGACCTGGTTCACGGGCGGCTGTCACCCGAACCGGGACACCGAGTCCGCGGTGGAACGCGCGGGGTTCTCGTTCGACCCCGAGGATCGGGTGGCCAGGGGGGTGATGCGTCGCTTCTCGGCCCGAATCCGGCCGGAAGAGACCTGAGAGAACGCCCCACGCCCTCCCCGCCTGCGCAGGGGCGGACCCCGCTACTGGCCGCCACCGATCAGCAGCGGCCCGATGTCCGTGCCATTGACCAGCAACTCGCCCCGGCTGCTGGCCTCCACCCGCAGGTAGTGGATCACCTCGCCCTCCGGACCGCTGCGCTCCTCCGCGGCCAGCTTCAGGACCGTCGCAACGGCCAGGATCTGCTGCCGCACCGCCTCCGAGGCGCTGAATGCAAGCGCATACTCGATCAGGGTGTCGAGATTCCGGATCTCCAGCTCGCTGCGGCCGTGCAGCGAGTCCGGGGCACCGGCATCGCCCTCTTCCACATGCGCATTCCCGCTCAGGCGAAGACCCGTGATCGGCAGATCGATCACGATCGCGTTGACGTCCAGACGGGTGCGGTTCTCGAGCATCGCGCGAAAGACATCGCCGGGCTCCAGGTCCAGTTCCGCGCCGCCATGGTCCACGATGGCGCCGGCCGGCAATCCGGAGGCCGACAGATCCAGGACCAGCTCGCGCGGAATGAACTCGCGGGGAATCGGCAGAAGACCCGTCGACAGGTCTGAAAGTCCGCGCTGGCGATAACTCAATGCCAGTCCCGGTGCCCGTGTATCGAGTTCGAGCAGGCTCAGACCGAACTCCAGCAGCTCGAGGCCGTAGACCGCCGCGTCCGGACCCTCCGGGCCCACCCGGCCACCGATGCCGTTGAGCGATGCACCGAGCACGATGCTGCCGACGCCCTCCTCCGTCAGCCCGATGAGGTCTTCCGCGGGGAGTTCGTCGGCCATCAGCGACAGCAGGCCCATCCGGAACAGGGCGTCGGGGGTGATGCGGTCGAGCCGCAGATCGACGGTGAATGCGTCCATGCGGTGGGCGCCATCGCCGTCGGCGAAATGCCAGTCGCGACCCTGCATGCCAATGCGCAGGTCGCGTTGCCGCGCGCCCTCCGCGCTGGGTGCGAAAGCAGATTCCAGCCGCGCCGCGCCCACGCTGAACCATGCCGGGTCGCCGGGTTCCCCAGCGCTCAGGTCGACGAGCTCCAGCGTCGTTTCGAAGCCGCCGAGCGCGGCCAGCGCCTCGGCCAGGAGCGCTTCCGGATCCTGCTCCGCCAGCCTGTCCGGATCCGCGGCCAGGTCCGCGATTGCGGAGATCGCGACAAGATCGACGTCCCGGTACTCGGCCCCGATGCGCAGGCCGCCCAGTCCGGCCATCAACTCGCCGGCCGAATCCTCCAGCAGCATCCGATCCACGGTCACCGCCAGCGGTCCCGAGACGACCCCTGGTTCGGATTCCGCCAGTTGCAGGTCCAGCTGGAGCCGGTCGGCCTGGATCCTGCCCGGGGTTCCCTCGGAGTCGCCGGTCTTCCCCACGCTGCCGCGGTCCGCTCCGATCGCGTCCGCGTCGAACGTCAGGGCAAGACCGCCGAGCCGCAGATCCGCGGTGAGCATGGTCCCGAGATCCTGGGCCCACAGTCCGCTCAGGGCCCGCTCGTCGATCTCGAGGACTCCCAGCGCGTTTCCGTGGCCGTCGCGCAGTCTCATCTCGCCGGGGATCTCCCACTCCGTCTGCCAGCGTCTCTCGGCCACCGGATGCAGGACCACGGTCAGCGTGCCCAGCTCCAGCACGGCAATGTCCGCAACCCCCTCGCCCCGCGAGGGATCCCGCAGGACCAGCGAGTCCATCACCATGCGCAGCGACCCGTCCGGCCGTTCGAGGATGTCGAGCTCGCCCTCCATCCGCAGCGGCGAATCGGGTGCCGCCAGGACCTCCAGCCAGGCCTCGCGCACCGACTCCGCCCGTTCGGAGAGCGCGGCCGCCACCGCCGGCTGCAGGAACCCCCACGTGAACACCGCCGCCAGCGCCGCCCTGCCCAGAATTCGCGTGATCGTCATTCGTTCTCTCTCCATTCGCGTGGCCACGGAGCGCGGCCCACCTTCCGTCGAGCCGTCCAGGGAAGGTTCCGCATGCGTGTCCTCACACCCATCGTCTTGCCGACACTGTACCTCGAACCCTACGCGCTGCGCCCTCTACCCCTGCCCCCCAGCCCGCGCGCGAGGGATCCAGCGGTGGCGGATTGCGTGCCCCGAGCCCGGCAACAGGGGCCGAAGCCGGGATCCCGTGGGTGCAAGGCCCCGCGCCGGGGTCTCCGGCGGTGTTTGCCCGGATGCAGCCTTTCGCCTACATTGGCGCGTCCCTGAGCATCCGCTGATATACCGAAAAAACGATGAGCGAGTTCACCGGTGCCCTGCGCCTGCGCCTGACCCGCGTGGTCGAGGCGCATCTCACCCAGCGCCTGATCATTGGGTTGATCCTGCTGAACGCCCTGACCCTGGGGCTCGAGACCTTCGACGCGGTGATGGCCTCCTTTGCCGGGCCGGTGATCCGCGTCGCCGACAAGCTCATCCTCGCGGTCTTCACCGTGGAGGTGCTGGCCAAGATGATCGCGTACGGAGGGCGGTTCTGGCGCAACCCCTGGCACGTCTTCGACTTCTTCGTGGTGGGCATCGCGCTGGTCCCCGGCACCGGCCCGTTCTCGGTGCTGCGGGTACTCCGCCTGCTGCGGCTGGTCTCGATGGTGCCGAAGCTGCGCTTCATCGTCGAGGCCCTGTTGCGAGCGATTCCCGGCATCGCCTCGATCCTCGCTCTGCTTGCGCTGGTCTTTTACGTCTTCGCGATCATCGCCACGGGCCTGTTCCGGGAAAGCCATCCCGAATGGTTCGGCTCGCTGGGTGCGTCGATGTATACCCTGTTCCAGGTGATGACACTGGAGAGCTGGTCGATGGGCATTTCCCGCCCGGTGATGGAAGAACACCCGTGGGCCTGGGCCTTCTTTGTTCCCTTCATCCTGATTGCAACCTTCACCGTGCTGAACCTGTTCATCGCGATCATCGTCGACGCGATGCAGCGAATGCATGAACACCAGGTCGCGGCGGAGGAGAAGACCATCACCACGGTGGTGCACGAGGAAAACGCGAGCCTGCACGCGGAGCTCGCCGCGCTGAGCGAGCAGACGCAGATGCTGCAGGCGCGCCTGAGCCGTATGCAGGCGCTGCTGGAGGAGCGGCAGAGGGGTTGAGCATCGGACCCTGCCGCGGCCCGAAGCACCGCCGGAGGCCAGTGCCCGGCCGGGCAACCCGCCGCGCCCGATCGCCGCGAGGGTGGCCTTCCGCAGGGGGCTGAGGCGGCCGTGTAGGAGCGTGCCCCGCACGCGAAGGGGCGCCGGGTTGGGATACCCGGCGTTCGGCGCGCCGGCGGCGCGTTCGCGAGCAGGCTCGCTCCTAC
>NZ_JAWLHP010000088.1:0-8387 GCF_041690275.1 Thioalkalivibrio sp. | reverse complement strand
CAGCCGCGCTCGGGCGTAGGGTGGGCCAAGCGCAGCGGGCCCACCATCCCGGCCGTGTCGGTCTGTGGTGGGCACACTTCGTTTTGCCCACCCTACGGCGTTCTTCGACCGTCGGGGGGTGGCCTGGGGCCGTGACGGTTCGGTCGTGTTCCGGACAGATCCGGGCCTTGGCTTGGTCCGATCCTGCCTCCCCTTGGGCGTACGGCGTGGGGCCCTGGTAGGAGGCCAGCGCTCTGGCCGATCCAGCGCCGGCCGAGAGACAGGCCTTCGATCCCCGGGCGCTAGTCCTTAAGCAGCGATTGTTTCTGCCGCTATCCCTCGCGAGAACGCTTTCTTGTTAGCATGATCGTACACAGGCAGCGCTTGCCGCTGCCGCTACCCGTGCCAGGTGCCATGTACGAAGCCTTCTACAACCTCAGGGAAAAACCCTTCGCGATCCTGCCGGATCCCGGCTACCTGTATTTCGGGGAGCGGCACACGCTTGCCTACACCGTGCTGGAGTACGGCGTGGTGCACGGGGCCGGGTTCACGGTGATCACCGGCGAGGTGGGTTGCGGCAAGACGACACTGATCCGGCACCTGCTCGACAGCATCGAGCAGGACGTGACCGTGGGGCTGATCTCGAATACGCGCCAGGACATTGGCCAGCTGCTGAAGTGGGTGCTGCTGGCCTTCGATCAGCCCTATGACTCCGATGACACGGTGGCGCTGTTCGACCAGCTGCAGCGCTTCCTGATCGACGAATACGCCCAGGGCCGGCGCACGGTGCTGATCATCGACGAGGCGCAGAACCTCGGCATCAGCACCCTGGAGGAGCTGCGCATGCTCTCCAACATCAACGCCGACCGGGATCAGCTGCTGCAGATGGTGCTGGTGGGGCAGCCGCAGCTGAAGCATCTCCTGTCCCGGCCGGAGCTCGAGCAGTTCGCGCAGCGGGTTTCGGCCGACTTCCACATCGAGCCGCTTGCCGCGGACGAGGTGGGCGCCTACATCCGGCACCGGCTGCAGGTCGCCGGCCGGGACGAACCCCTGTTCGAAGACGACGCGATCGCGCGCATCGCCGAGACGACGGGGGGCACCCCCCGCAAGATCAATATCCTCTGCGACACCGCACTCGTTTACGGCTTCTCGCAGGGAGCCGAGTTCATCACGTCCACGGTCATCGAGGAAGTATTGCGCGACAAGGCCCGGTTCGGGGTGATGGGATCGGCGGGAACCGCAAAAGGGCCACCGCCACAGAACCCCTGGGAAGCGGATGCCGCGGACAACCGCGCTACGCGCCCCCGCGATGACCAGGCTGCGCGCGCCGTCCTCGCCGCGATGTTCGACCGCAAGAAGTAAGGCGGCGGCATAAAGGGGGACAGATTTATAAATCTGTCCCCCTTTATACCCTCGTCCCCCCTTTTATGCCCTCGATCCCGCGTCGCGCAGCGGCACGTCCTCGTAAATGGTGGCGAGCGGAATGTCGAGATTCAGGCAGGTGCAGGGGACGGCGCCCTCGGTAAAGCGCAGTGTCGTCCAGGTCTCGCCCTCCCGCCGATGGAGTTCGGCCTCGATGCGATCCTGCGCGAGCAGCAGGTATTCCTGCAGGCTGGGGATCTGCGTGTAGGCATAGAGCTTTTCGCGCCGGTCGATGCGCGCGGTGGCCTCGGAGAGCACCTCAACGATCAGGCAGGGGCGTTGGCGGAAGTAGGTCTCGCGATCCTGCGGATCGCAGGACAGAAGCAGGTCCGGGTAGTAGAAGGCAACCTCGCCTGCCACCTCGACGCGCAGCTTCATGTCGGCCATGAACAGCTGGCAGTCGGTGCCCCGTACGTGGGGATGTAGTGCGGTGGCCAGATTCAGGGCCATCAGCCCATGGCGATCGCTGGCCCCGACCATCGCGTAGGTCTCACCGCCGACGAACTCGTGCCGCACCTCGGTGGTCCGCTCGCCCTCGAGATACTCCTGTTCCGACACGCGCTGCCTTGGTGCCACTTGCGCCATGATTCACTCCTCGCTGGCCTGCCCCGATGATAAGACATGCCTTGTCCAAGGGTCGACGTTTGCGGGTTTTCGGGGTAGCGGGGCCTGGGGGGCTGCACTCCGCCGGAAGCCTCAGCGGGACCCGCGGCCGAGGAGCACGACTTCGACGGTCTGGGCGATGGTGAGCAGGTCGAGGGACATGCTCTGGTTCTTCACGTAGTAGAGGTCGTACTGCAGCTTCTCCAGCGCGTCCTTCTGCGATGCGCCGTAGGGGTAGTTGATCTGGGCCCAACCAGTCAGGCCGGGCTTCACCCAGTGCCGGTGCTGATAGTGCGGGAGGTGTTCCGTGAGCTGACGGACGAAGATCGGACGCTCCGGTCGGGGTCCGACGAAGCTCATGTCGCCGCGCAGCACGTTGAACAGCTGCGGCAGCTCGTCCAGGCGCACCTTGCGCATGAAGCGCCCGAAGCGGGTGATGCGCGGGTCCTCCTCCTGCGCCCAGCGCGCGACCCCGTCGCTCTCGGCGTCCATCACCATGCTGCGGAATTTCAGCAGCGTGAAGTGTCGCCCGAACTGGCCGACGCGCGTCTGCCGGAACAGGATCGACCCGCGGCCGCGGCTCTCGATCAGGATCCCGAGCGCGGTGAGCAGCATGAACGGCCAGGCCACGAAGAGGAGGGCCAGCGTGGTGATGATGTCCAGTTGCCGCTTGGCGACATCGCGGTAGAAGCTCTGACGGAACCCGCGCGAGAAGATCATCTTGCTGGGACGAAGGTTGTCGAGCTTCAGCACACCGGCTTCCCGTTCGAAGAAATCCGGGATCTCCATCACGTCGATGCCGGTCATCTTGCAGGCGATCAATTCGTCGAACGGGAACCCGCCGCGGGCATCGTCCAGAGCGATCACGACGTCGTCCACCAGGTTGATCTGCGCGTACTGCGCCAGGGGCAGCTCCGGCTTCACCACCCGCTGCGCATCGACCTGCGTGGTCTCGCCCTCACCGGGCACGAAGCCCACCAGCTCGAAGGGATTCCGATCACCGCGGGGTCGGATCTCGTTCAGCAGATCGGCGTTGCGGCCGGCGCCCAGGACCAGTACGCGGCGCTTGAAGGCCCTTTGATCCAGCAGCCGCAGACCGATCAGGCGCGTTGCAAGCAGCCCGACGATCGAGATCGCGAAGGCCAGCAGGAGTTCTGAACGCGCCAGCGCCAGGCTCGGCATCAGGTAAAACACGATCGCCAGCGCCCCCGCCCCGAGGATCAGGCCGGCGCCGACGCGCAGCAGCAGGCTGCTGAGCCCGTGCGACACCCCTTGACGGTAGAGCCCCATGCTGAGCAGCCCCAGCAGATTCGCGCTGGCGAAGACGAACATCGTGATGTTCAGGTTGGCGGTCGCCCCGCTTGGCGCGGCCGCGTCCGCCGCCAGCCCGAGGGAACCCGCAAGATAGAGCGCCCCCATCAGCACGATGAACTCCGTCAGCGCCAGGAGGATCAGGGACGTTGAGACATCCCGCCCCAGAATCTGCACGTGCCCATGGCGTAGACGCAGCTGTCGGCGCACGCCCTTGTTGGCAAGGGCGGAACGGGGCAGCACGTAGATCTCAGCGACGGAATTCGGATCCTCCGGCTGGATGGGCCCCGGTTCGATTGGTTTTGACTCGCTGGCTCTCTCGTTTCGTCTCATAACTTCGCCCTTCTCGTGGCAGGCCCGGAGCAGCCGTTGTGCCAAAACCTCGGAAAAAATCCGATAGTACGCCGATCGTGATTGATATTGCGTGAACATCCCGCAGGGTGGCAATCGGAAAAATGCACATTTCATGCCGGCCTGAAGAATGGCGCCACCCCGCCGTTTTCAACGGCTTGAGATGCTCGAATGTCCATCCGGCTGGCAATCCTCGTCGATCAGGTGACCAATATGGTCAACCCGCTCCCTCGGGGTATAGGGGCAATCAGAAGCGAGGATGGAGCTGGCATGGGGTCGGACCAAGGCAAGTGATTGAATCGCAATCAGAAAGACCACGTTTTCGGGAATCATAATGGCCTTACACGGCCTATTTTGGCCGCCAAAATGGGCGCAGAAAGGGCGCGCTATGCCGCCGGCAAAGGGCAATGGATGCGCGGCACTGGCTGAGCCCGCGCATGGAGGGAGTTTTTCGGCTCCGAAAATGGCGCTCTAAGGGCCCCAGGAGGGCCATTCACAGCGGTATTTTTTTCGTAAAAACAACGAGTCCGCCTGGTCCGATCCCGGCCTCCCCCACTAGATCAAGCCTGCTGTACTTGCCAGGGGTTGATGGTGCGCACGCCCGTGGGCTCGAAATCGGCTGTGTTTCGGGTGACAACTGGCATCCCGTGGACGAGTGCGGTGGCGGCAATCAGGGCGTCCCGAACGGGCCTTGGGTTGGGTACGTGGAGAGCGGCGCTGCGCAGCGCTACCGCGGTATCGACAGGGAGCACTCGGCCTTCGAACGCAGGCAATACGTGCGCATTGAGCCAAGCCCGCAGGAGTGCGCCCTGGGTGCCATCCCGACGTTCGGCGAGCAACACACCCATCTCCAGCTCCTGGATCGTGATCACGGAGAGATAAAGCGTGCTGGCATCCACGGTCTCCGCCCACGTCGCGACGCTGGGGTGCGCCCTTCCGGCACGCACTTTGCGCAACTCCGACACGACGTTGGTGTCGAGGAGAAACATCAGGACAGGTCGGCCGGCTGGGCACGATCCCGCGCAGTCGGAATTTCAAGCTCCACTTCCTCCACGCCCGGCATCGCAAGCAAGTCGGCGATCTTCTGTGGTCCGGCGGCCAACCTCTGATACTCCTGGATGCTCAATAGGACATGCGCCGGCCGCCCCCGATCCGTGATGAACACCGGACCCTCTTTGGCTGCCTTCTTCGCCTCGCTCGCGCGCTGGTTGAATTCACGGCTCGTGAAAGTCGTCATCTGTTCAATTACCTCCCAACGTCATTTGTAGTTACGTTACTACTAAAGCCGCTTGGGCGCAACATGGCACCGGCCGGGCCTCCGGGGTCGGACCAAGTCAAGTGGTTGAACCGGCTCAACAAATACCGGCATCTTGAGGGCTGAATCTGCCTTAAACGGGGCTTTTGGGGCCCGAAAACAGGGGTCCAGCCGTTGGCGAGGTCGCTGAACCGGACAAGCTAACTGTCATGGCACACGCAGCCCCCCGACGATGAAAATCTCCCCGCCCCCGCTTGAGGGGGTAAATCCACCGGGAACGACTCGAACCGCCGAAGGCGGGCCCAAAGGGTGGAGGGCAGGATGCCCGGAGTAACGCTTGGGGTGGGGGTGCGGCCCTCACCCCTGACCCCTCTCCCGCAAGCGGGAGAGGGGAGAAATGCGCGACCTTCACGTTAATCGAAATGATGCACGGGCGGGGTCTTGCGCTTGGAGGGGCATTTTTCGGGCGGAAAATGGCGCTCTAAGCGCGCTAGCAGTGCCATTCTGGGCATGGTTTTGCTCTAAAAACAGAAAGTTGGCTTGGTCCGACCCCGGAGCGCGCTTCTACGCGTCGAAGACCGCCTCGATGCGGGCCTTGATCTTGGCGTCGGCATCCGGGCCGTACAGGGTGGTGCCCGGCTCGAAACGGTCGCAGAAGGCGTAGGCGAACTTCAGGTCCTTCACGCCGAGGGCGCCGAACAGGCGGGCCTCCCACGAGTGGTCGTCGGCATTGGGGATCAGCGTCGGCCAGCCGTCGGGGCCGGGCGCGAGGATCGGTCCGAAGAACACGACGCCGGGCAGGTTCTTGAGGCGCAGCGCGCAGCTGCCCTCGGTCACGCCGGCCATCGGCAGGAAGTCGATGGTGCGCGAGAGGCGCTGCTTGCGGTTGAAGGCGATGTCCACGGTTCCGCCGGCAGCCCGGATCGCGGGGGCCTCCGCCTCGAAGGCCAGCACCTCGACGCCGGCGCCGCGCCAGGCATCGAGGTCGCGGGCGCCACGGCGGCTCGGCAGGAACAGGTAGGCAAGGGCAGTGACTTCTCGGATCGCCGCGGCGGTGGCCTCGGAGAATGGCGGCGCATTGACGAGAACGCCGCCCAGCTCGCGGTCGTCGATCAGCCATACGGTAGGTTCGTGGTCGCCCACGCGATAGATGCGACGGTCGCGCAGTTCCAGCAGTGGCTCACCGACGATGGGTTCCGACATGTGCAGGCTCCGGTGTTGTGAAAGCGCACACCTTAGTGTCGCGGGCGTGTGCGCAGGCAAGAAACCGGAGTCCCCGGAGCTGGAATTTCCGAACAACGGGGAAATAAACCAGTCCCCTTTTTGCCGAGAGGAGTCGCCTACGAAGGCCGGTCGGCTTCGAAGGGATTAAGCACGATGATCCCGTTTAGATCCTGGCCATGCTGAAGATCCTCTGAGAGGAGGTAACGGCACTCTGAAACGCCCGCCGCGCCGACGATCAGTGCATCCCACCAGGAGAAAGCGAATCGCTTTTCAATCAACCAGGCGGCTTCGAGCACCGCTGAATCGATCTGTACCGGCTGCCATGTGAGCAGATCGCGGATGTCGGCCCGTGCCATCTCCGGATCGAGGCCGGGCGAAAGCCGGCGCGTCACTACCTGATAATATTCCTGAAGCACCTGAAAGCTGAGCCGCCCCGAGCCCTGGCTCCAAAGGGTATGTATCCACTCGACCGCCAGTTCATGCTTCTGGGGCTCGCTGGCATCCCGGCCGTAGACCAGCACGTTGGTATCAACGAAGTACCGATCGGTCATACAGCTGCTCCCGCGAGGGATAACTCGAGCCGGCATCCTTCAATGCCTCTCGCGGCCGCGCCATGTAACGTTCCAGCGCCGCGCGGCGCTCGGATTCCTTCTGCCGGCGCTCCCCGAGCATGTGGCCAACGAGCCGTGAAACGCTGGTGCCGCGCTTCGCCGCCTCGATCCGCACCCAGCGTGCTGTCTCTTCGTCCAACGTGATGGTAATGTTTTTCATGGACACGAAATTAGTGTGGCACTGGTTTCGTGTCAATGCCGCCGCAGCACCGCGGTCGCTGCGGGAAACGGGGGACAGAGAAACGTACACAGATCTGTTTTCCGGATCCGCAGTTCCAGCAGTGGCTCACCGACGATCGGGTCCGACAGGTGCAGGCTCCGGTGTTGCCGTTGTTGCCTCGCCCCGGCCCCCTTCACGCGTGGTCTGGTCCGACCCTCGGTCCTCAGCGATCCATCAGGTCGAGCCGCTTTTCGGTGCGCTCAATGCGGCGGGTGAGCCCTGGACGTTATCGCGGTCGCTGCCGGCGAGGGCATAGAGCCTGCCGCAGGTGCGCACGTGCCGTTTTCACGATTATCCATTGCCAAATTATACAACCGGATTCGCTCTTTCTTTCAACGGTTTGCGGGAACCGAGTTGTGGGAACCGAGCCTTCTCTCTGGTCCCGATGCCGGAACAACGGGCGCCGGCCGCGGCTCAGTCGAAGCCCTTTTCGCGGGCCTGGGCGGCAAGCTGGAGGCGGGAGCGGATGCCGAGCTTTTCGTAGATGTTGTGGAGGTGGATCTTGATGGTGCCCACGCTGAGGGCGAGGCGGGCGGCGATGTCCTTGTTGTTGAGGCCCTCCATCACCAGGCGGGTGACCTCCTGCTCGCGCGGGGAGAGGCGGTCGACGAACTCGCCGCGGCTGTTCTCCTGTTCCTGCAGACGCTCGACGACGCGGGCCATGGACTTGGTCTCGAGCCAGCGGCCGCCGTCGTGGACCTTGCGGATGCACTGCAGCACCAGGCGCGTTGGCATCTCCTTCAGCAGGATGCCCTCGACCCGCAGCCGCATCGCCTCCACCGCCTCCTCGTCGTCGATCCCGGTGACGAAGAACACGATGCGGGTGGACACGCCCTCGTCGCGGAGCTGCCGCAGCACCTCGAGGCCGTCGATGTCGGCCAGGTTCATGCCGGTGAGCAGGATGTCCGGGCGGTTCTGCCGCACGCTCTCCAATGCCTCCACCCCGGTGTCACAGGCGTCGAGTATCTCCATGTCCGGCTCGTCCCCGATCAGGGACCGCAGCCCCTCGATCACGATCGGTTGACGGTCCGCAAGCACGATGCGGATGCTCATCGCGGGGCTTCTCCTTTACTGGAACTGGATGCCGGAACCCCCGGCGGTTGCTCGCCGCCCAGCGGCATACCGCGGGAAAGACGGATCCGCGGTTCCCTAATCCAGGCGGGGAGGCGGAGCGGTGGTGGGTGGCGGCTCATCCGAAGATTATATGCAAGTTTTCCGGGTTTTCACCCACTTCCGATAGCACCGGGGGTGGTTTGCACTATTGCGAGGGGTTTGTTGGGGGGTTGGAGCGGCCGAGCAGGATCGCGCCGGTAGGGGGTTGTGGGAGCGGCTTCCAGCCGCGATCCGCGGTGAGCCCTGTGCCCAGGGCCATCGCGGCCAGAGGCCGCTCCCACAAGAGGGCTCGCCTCCT
>NZ_JAWLHP010000087.1:0-8389 GCF_041690275.1 Thioalkalivibrio sp. | reverse complement strand
GCTCGGCGGCTTGGCGTCTGGGAAGGCCGCCGGGGGGCTGACCTCCTGCTACATCCGGGCCGTCGCTTCAGTCCGGGCGCGGGGGCTTCAGGTCGAGTTCGCGCTCGCGGGTGTCGGGGCTGCGCGGCTTCTGCTCGGCCTCCTGCTGACCCTCGCGACCCTCGCGCATCGGGACATTCGCGAGCAGCCGCCCGGCCCGGTCCTCGAGCCGCTCGCGCGTCGGCCTGTCGGCGAGTTCCTCGCAACTCTCCGCAAGGTGGTGGTAAAGGTCCCGGTAGGCGCCGGCCATGCCCGCGAACAGCGTGGCGGTGCGATCGAAGTGCTGGTTCACCGCGCTGCGGTAGCGGTTGAGCTCCTGCATCCGATTGTCGAGTTCCGTCTCCAGTTCGCGGATCAGGCGGCGCTCATGGCTGGTGGTCCGACCGATCCAGAACCCCAGCAGGCCGGCCAGCACCACGGCCAGCACGATCATCAGCAACCAGAGCCCCATCGTCATCTGCTCTTCCACCGCGTCCTTCCTCAGCGCGTATAACCAGCGCCTATTGTGCCCGAGCGCACGCTGGAAAGCACAGGCGCTGCGGATGGGCGTCTCGCTCAACGGAGCGATCTGGGCTATCTTCGTGACCCGCGATCGCAGTCATCGACGGAGACGCCGCCATGATGATGTCCACCAGAGATCAGCAGATCCGCCTCGCCCACGCCGGACTCATTCGTCTGGTGGTTCAGGCCACCCAGAGCGAGCAGGCCCGCGTGGAGCTCGATCCCGTGCTTACACACGCCGAGCAGGGCGGGTGGACCGACCTTGTCGCGCGCATCCGCCGGGTGCTCAAGGGCGAACGGGATCCCGAACTGCTGCGCGGTCTCGATGACGAGGACACGGTGATCCTCTCCGCGATCCTCACCGGCATCCAGAACCCGGCAACCCTCCCCGACCCCGAGGACACGACCGATCCCACGCAGGCCGCGCCAGGCCTTGCGCAGATGATTCATGCGGCCAGCCGGGGCGATGCCCAGTCGCTGCACTGGCTGTCGCAGATGGCGGAACAGATGACCCGCGCCGGCGGCGACATGGCGCGTCTCGGTGCGATCACCAAGCGACTGGTCGACGGCGAGAGGAATCCGGAAGTCCTGTGCAAGGGCATGGGTCCGCAGGGAGAGTCGCTGGTGGCCTCGCTACTGGGGGAACTGGGCAAACTGGAACGCCACTGAGGCGCTCCAGCCGCTGGATGGCATCTGCCCCGGCCCCTTGGCATCGAGACCGCCTCCCATGCCGGGCATGACCGGGGTCAAAGGTCGTGCACCCAGCGCAGCACCGCCTCCTGCAGACGGCTGCCGCTGCCCCGGTGGGCGTTCGGATGGTTGACCAGCAGCACCACCATCACGTCCTCGTTGCTGCGGTTGCGGACGTAGCCGGCCACTGCCGACACCTGGTTGAGGTGGCCGGACTTCAGGTGCATGCGGCCGGACTCGGGGCCGTTGCCGAAGCGCCGGCGCATCGTGCCGTCGAGGCCGGCGATCGCAAGCGAGGACACGAATTCCGGGCGCCACGGGCTGTCCCAGCCGGCCTGCAGCACCTGACCGAGCTGCTCCGGCGTGATGCGCGCATGGCGGCTGAGACCCGATCCGTTGTCGATGATCATCCCGCCCACCCCGACCCCCAGACCGGCCAGTACCTCGTACAGGGCATCGCGGGCCTTCTCCACCGTGGCCGGCGGATCATGGCGCGACGCACCCAGCGTCAGGGCAAGGTGGCGGGCAACCACGTTGGTGCTCCACTTGTTCGCGACCCGGATGATGTCGCCCAGCGGCCGGGACTGGTGCGCGAGCAATGGCGGGCCGTCATCAAGCGGTAGAACACCGTAGCGCACGTCTCCCTGCAGTTCGCCTCCCCACTGCGACCAGTGCAGCCGGAAGATCTCCCGATTGTAGGTCTCGGGCGGGATCGCCGTGCGCAACAGTTCGTAACTCCCGCAATTCACCGGATAGTCTCCGTCGAGGATCACCCGCGCGTCCGTGACGCCGTTCTCGACCTCGTAGCGTATGCCGCGCTGCCAGCCGCCACATTCACCCTCGACCGCGCGCAGGTTGTTCACGATCTGCAGACCCGGCAACGGGGGGTCCGCCGTGACGCGGACGCCCGCCCCCTCGGCATCGGGCATCACGTGAAACCGCAGGGCATTGGCGTTCACGATCAGCGCGTGCGGCGGCTGGTTGTAGGCACGCAGCGGCTGCCCGTCAAAGGCACCGGGATCCTCGACCGGAAGGTAGAAGTGGCTGGTGTCCAGGTACACGTTCCCCTCGATCCGGCGCAGGCCCGTGCGTCGGAGCGCACCGAGCATGCGCCAGTGCTCTTCGCTCACCATGGCCGGATCGCCGGTCCCGCGCAGTACCAGGTCGCCGCGCAGCACGCCGTCCCGAACCGGGGCGGTCGCGTGGATCTCCGTGGTCCACACGTGACTCGGTCCGAGTTCGGACAGCGCGGCCAGCGTGGTCGCGAGCTTGATCGTGGAGGCCGGGTTGAACAGGCTGCGTGCGTTGTGCTGCAGCAACGGGGCGGGATCGCCCACGCGTTTCACCCACAGCCCCACCGCGGCGGCCGGCAGACCCTCTGCATGAAGCGCCCGCTGCAATGGCTCCGGCAACGACGCCCCGGCGTGGCCGGATGCCCCAAGGGCCCACAGCACCAGCCCGATTGCCCATCCCGCCCTCAATCCCCGAATCCGCATGGTGCTCCTGCACGGCCTGAACGTGAAGACCTCATGGTGCGCAACGGGCTCCGGCCGTGGCAAGCCCCTGGCATGGATAAAGCGGCGGCGTGCCCGCCAGGGGCTCAGGCCGGCGGCGGCAGTGAGCAGGGTGCCGCGGGTACCTGCGCGCAGGGGCCGACCAGGTCGCCCTGACCGAAGTCCACGCCCAGTTCGCGGCACAGGCCCAGGCTGCCGGCATCGTCCAGCCCGTCCGCCACGGTTGCGGCACCGATGCCGCGGGCGGTCGCGACCAGGCCCTCCAGCAGCGAGCCGCCGGTCGCGCTCTGCCGGGCATGCTCGATCAGCCCCCTGTCCAGCCAGATGAACTCGGGCTCCAGCCCCACCATCAGCCCGACATGACCCATCCCCGCACCCACCTCGTCCAGGGCGATCCGGAACCCCATGCTGCGCAGGACGCCGCAGCTGTTGATCAATGCGTCAATGTCGTCCACCTGCCCACGGTCCGCGACCTCGATCACGATGTCCCGGGGATTCACGCCAAGACGCTCCAGGCAGGTATAGGAGGGATGCCGCCGCGGATCATGCTGCAGCAGCGAACGCGGAAAGGCACGGATGAATGTCGGCACTCCAGTCGGCAGGTACTCGGACCGGCGTGCCAGCGCGGCGATCTGGCAGGCCTGCTCGACGGCCTCCAGACGCCGCGCGTGGCGCGCGAGCAGATAGAATTCCGGGCCCGAGATCTCGCCTCGGTCGGGGTGCTCGAGCAAACAGGGCATCTGGTAACCGAAGAGCCGGCCCGACCCTGCCAGCGACACCACCGGCTGGAAACCGGGATGCACCAGCTTGCCGAGCTCGCCCATGATCCATGGCTCGTGCAGCCGGGTGTGAAGCACGCTCAGCGGTTCCAGTTCATCGAGCACCGAGATCGGCAGGCGGCCGTCGAAATCCGGGTTGATCCACACCGCGAGACAGGATTCCAGCAGATCGTGAGGCGTCTCCAGCACCAGCGCCCGCACGAGGTTGGCCAGGTCCATCCCGGCTGGCAGCGGAAAGGCCCAGAGATGGACCGAGTCCCGCGTCAGGGGTCGTCCCCAGCGATTCCAGCTCTTCGGCACGGTATCGCCGCACAGGCGCACTACCAACATCGATCCACTGCTCCGGCTGCCTTGCCCGAGCACTGGTGTGCAAGTTGCGGACCAACCCCGGCGCGCTGACTCTGCGGCCGGGTCACCACTGACGTTCACGCATGGGTCGGCGCAGCGTCAGCGTGGCGCACTATCCTGGTGCGCCGCACGCGGGCCGAGCACGCAGGAGACGCACCGCATTGGTGCGCCCACGGCCGCTCCGACCGGTTCGGTGCTCAGACGGCCTCGTAGGCGGCCTTCCAGCTGGCGTACTGTGCCTCGAGTCCACGCATCACCTCGGCATCGAAGGGACGCAGTCCGCTCAGGACCAGGTGCTTGCTGCCGTGGGCGAAGGGATCGCCTTCCACACACAGCGCATAGTCCAGGCGTACATCCCCACGCTTGCCCTCCACCTCCATCTCCGCGGATTCCAGCTGGGGCTGGACCGTCTCGGTAAGCCCGGATACCGGTTCCTGCAGCTGCAGGGACATCCCGTCGTAGATCACCAGCGGGCGCGCCGGATTCACCATCACCTGGTGCTGCTCCATCAGCGGGACCAGGACATGCGGGAAGTTCTGGCCGGAAAAGGCGGCGTAGCTGCGGGTCAGGGCCTCGATCGTGTAAGGATCGGTGACCACCGGGCCCTCCCGCTCGACCTCGAGATAGGCCTTGCCATGCGTATCGGTAATCGCAAAGCTTGCTCCGGGCTCCTCGGGAAAGACCAGCGGCACCTCGTCGCCGACCATACCGACGAAGCGGCAGCGCATGCTGGCACTGACGCCATAGCGTGCCAGCACCAGTGCAAAGAGCAGGTCACCCGGCACGCAGAAGCGCTTCGAGTGGGGATCGTGAATGGGGTTGAAATCGCCGGCGATCCCCTTGGCAAAACGACTGGCCTGCTCGGGGTTGATGTAAACGTATCCACCGCGAACATCGTGGTAGGGTCGCAGAAAGGCGTGTTCGTTCACTTGAGATCCCCGTTTGCCGTCGAAGTCTTTGAATTATAGCTGGGAGTATTGACGTATCACCGACAGGAATTCGTCCCCGTAGCGATCGAGCTTTGCCACACCGACGCCCGAGATGCCGGCGAACTCCTCCAGGCTGGCGGGAGCGGCGTGCACCATCTCGCGCAGCGTCGCGTCGTGAAAGATCACGTAGGGTGGCACACCCTGGGCGTCCGCCAGTCGCCGGCGGCAGGCGCGCAGCGCCTCCCAGAGCTCCTGCTGCGCAGGAGTGAACGCCGCCTCTACCGACTCCCGGGAGGCGCGGTCCGGGCGCTCGGGGCGTGGCGGCCGGCCCTGCCGCCGCAGATGAACGCGGGTTTCGCCACGCAGGAGCGGACGGCAGGACTCGTCGAGCTTCAGCGCGCCGAAGCCCTCGAGATCCACGCGCAGCAGTCCGCGCGCGATCAGCTGGCGGAAGATACCCCGCCACTCGGCCGGCTCGATGTCCGCACCGATGCCGAAGGTGCTGAGCCGATCGTGACCGAACCGACGCACCCGATCATTGCCCCGCCCGCGCAGCACGTCCACCAGGTGGTTCACGCCGAAGCGCTCGCCCGTACGGTAGGCGCAGGACAGCGCCATCTGCGCCGGGACGGTGGCGTCCCAGGTCGCGGGCGGATTCAGGCAGGTGTCGCAGTTGCCGCAGGGCTCGGGAAGCTCGTCGCCGAAATAGGCGAGGAGCGCCTGCCGCCGGCAACTGGTCAGCTCGCAGAGCCCGAGCATCGCCTCCAGCTTGTGCCGTTCGACGCGCTTGTGCTCGTCGCCGGCGGTGGACTGCTCGATCATCTGCCGAAGCGTGATCACGTCCTGTAGCCCGTAGAGCATCCAGGCGTCGGCCGGCAGCCCGTCGCGCCCGGCACGGCCGGTCTCCTGGTAGTACGCCTCGACGCTGCGGGGGAGATTGAGGTGCGCGACGAAGCGCACGTTGGGCTTGTCGATCCCCATGCCGAAGGCGATGGTCGCGACCATGATCACGCCCTCCTCCTTCAGGAAGCGCGTCTGGTGGCGTTCCCGCTGCGCGGTGGTCAATCCGGCATGATAGGGCAGCGCGACCAGACCCTGACCGCCCAGCCAGTCGGCAATGGCCTCCACGCGCCGGCGCGACAGACAGTAGACGATCCCCGCCTCACCGGGATGGACCTCGCGGATGAATCGCAGCAGCCGGTTCCGTGCGCTGCCGCTGTCGGACTGGCCGATGTGATAGCGGATGTTCGGCCGATCGAAGGGGCTGACGAACTGGCGAGCCTCCTCCAGACCGAGCCGCGACACGATCTCGCGCCGGGTGGCCTGGTCCGCGGTGGCGGTGAGCGCGATCCGGGGCACCGTGGGAAAGCGCTCCGCCAGGACCGACAGCCCGATGTACTCGGGCCGGAAGTCGTGTCCCCACTGGGATACGCAGTGCGCCTCGTCGATTGCGAACAGGGCGACCCGGCAACGGTCCAGCAACTCCAGGGTGCGCGACAGCAGCAGCCGCTCGGGGGCGACATACACCAGGTCCAGCTCCCCCGCCCGCAGTGCCTCCTCGGCGCCCCGGTTGTCGGCCGCGGACTGCGCCGAGTTCATCGCGGCGGCGCGCACACCGCTCAGACGCAGGGCGGCGACCTGATCGTGCATCAGCGCGATCAGCGGCGAGATCACGATGCCGACCCCGGGCCGCAGCAACGCCGGAATCTGGTAGCAGAGCGACTTGCCGCCGCCCGTGGGCATCAGTACCAGCGCATCGTCGCCCGCGACCACGGCCTCGATGATCTCCCGCTGCGCGCCGCGGAAGCCGGGATAGCCGAACACGTCGGCGAGCAGTCGCTCGGGTTCCGGAGTCAATGCGCGATCGTCTGTGTCAGGGCGCTGGTCATCTGTCTTCCACATTCCACTCTCCCGTCCCTGGGTACCATAGGCAGCCCACCCCGCGCACGCTTGCCGCTGAATGCCGCGGCGCGGAAGGCGCATTGGACCTCGCCGCCGGCGGCACCGTAGAGTGAGCGCACTGTGCCGCTCTGTGAAGGGTCATGGCGATACGTGCCACTCCGAAACAGGAAGACCGGTCACCGATCGCCGTGATCGTTCCGTCGCCCCATCCCTCTCCCGCAACCGGGAACGGGGGATTTCGTCCGCGCAGCGCGCGGTCTTCAGCTTAACCCGGGATTCTGCCATGCGTGGCCACGCCTCGCCCGTCGATGCGCCCGAAGGGGCCATCAACTGGCGCATCATCGCCAGCCTCCTGCCCTATCTCTCGGAGTACCGCGGGCGCCTGTTCCTGGCCCTCGGGCTGATGGGCCTTGCGAAGCTGGCCAACGTCACGGTCCCGATCGCGCTGAAGTTCATCGTCGACCACTTCGAGGATGCCGGAGTGGAGGCGCTGGTCGCCGTCCCCCTGGCGCTGCTGGTCGCCTACGGGCTGCTGCGCTTCTTCGCCACCTTCTTCGGAGAGCTGCGCGATGCGGTGTTCGTTCGCGTCGCGGAGCGTGCGATGCGCCGGGCGGCGTTGCAGGTCTTCGAGCACCTGCACCGGCTCGAGTTGGGCTTTCACCTCTCGAGGCAGACGGGCGCGCTGTCCCGGGACATCGAACGGGGCATCACCGGCATCAGCTTCCTGCTGCGGTTCATGGTCTTCAACATCCTGCCAACCATGATCGAGATCCTGCTGGTGGCGTTCATCCTGCTGATCGCGGTCGGGCCGGTGTTCATGGTCACCATCCTTGTGGCGATCGGGGTGTACGTGGCCTACTCGGTGCTGATCACCGAGTGGCGCACACGCTTCGTGCGCGAAGCGAACCTGCGCGACAACGAGTCGACGACCCGCGCGGTCGACAGCCTGCTGAACTACGAGACAGTGAAGTACTTCGGCAACGAGCGCTTCGAGGCCGAGCGCTACGACCGGGGGCTGGCCGCCTGGGAAACGGCGCGGATGAAGAACGTGCTCTCCCTCGTGCTGCTGAACAGTGGCCAGGCGCTGATCATCGCCGCAGCCATCACGGTGATGATGATCCTCGCGGCACAGCGGGTCGCCGACGGCAGCATGACGCTGGGCGACCTGGTGATGGTGAACGCCTACATGATCCAGCTCTTCATTCCGCTGAACTTCCTGGGTTTCGTGTACCGCGAGATCCGACAGTCGCTGGCGAATATCGAGCGGCTGTTCGGCCTGCTGGAGCAGCCGGTGAAGGTGCAGGACCGGCCGGGAGCCCCCGACCTCGAGGTGCGCGAGGGCACCGTGGCCTTCGACGAGGTGCACTTCCGCTATCACCCGGAGCGCCCGATCATCGAGGGCATCAATCTCAAGATTCCCGCAGGCCACAAGGTCGCGGTGGTGGGCCCCAGCGGCGCCGGCAAGTCGACGCTCTCCCGCCTGCTCTTCCGGTTCTACGATGTCGAGGCGGGCCGCATCACCATTGACGGTCAGGACATCCGTGAAGTGACCCAGCACAGCCTGCGTCAGGCGATCGGCGTGGTCCCGCAGGATACGGTGCTGTTCAACGACAGCATCGGCTACAACATCGCCTACGGGCGCCCGGACGCGACGCCCGAGGAGATCCGCGAGGCCGTTCGTCTGGCC
>NZ_JAWLHP010000086.1:0-8668 GCF_041690275.1 Thioalkalivibrio sp. | reverse complement strand
CCGGCTCGGGATCACCGAGAGAGGTCGCCTCCTGCGGAGCTCTCATCAACCCGGTTCCTCCATCCGGAACCCGATCTTCAGCGTGACCTGCCAGTGGGCGATCTCGCCGTCCTCGATGTGTCCGCGCGTCTCGATCACCTGAAACCAGTCGATGTTGCGCACCGTCTTCGTGGCGCGGGCGATCGCCTTGCGGATGGCGTCGTCGGTGCCGACGGTCGAGGAGCCGGTGAGTTCGATGGTCTTGTACACGTGATCGTTCATGCTGTCCTCCTGCAGGGTGATGGACAGGCCGCCGATCGGCCGCCCGGTTTCCCGAAGTCTAGTGCGCGAGAATCGACAGCGCCCCAAGACCCTGCCACGATTCGACCTGTCTTTTCATCAAGGAACACCCGGAGGCAATCCCATGTACGGATTCAACGTGACCCTGAAGACCACCGTCCCCGAGGCGATCGCGCGCGTCACCGAGGCGCTGTCCGCTGAGGGCTTCGGCGTGCTGACCGAGATAGACGTCGCCGGCACCCTGAAGAAGAAGCTCGATGTCGAACGCCGCCCGTACCACATCCTCGGGGCCTGCAACCCGCAGCTCGCCAACCAGGCCCTGCAGGCCGATCCGGACATCGGCCTGCTGCTCCCCTGTAACGTGGTCGTGCGGGAAGAGGAGGACGGCACGGTCAACGTCGGCTTCATGGATCCGGTGGCCGTGATGGGCCTGGTGGACAAGGAAGGCGTCGAGACACTGGCCAACGACGTCCGCTCGCGGCTGGAACGCGTCCGCGATCAGCTGCTGGCCGTCTGAGGCGGTCCCGCGGCCGGATTCCGGCCGGTTGGGGTCCCGGGCCCGTTTCTCTTATCATCCTTGGGCCGAGAAAAAACAAGATCAACGGAGGACAGGCAGATGGCGGATCTATTCAGCGAAGAGTGGATGCAGAGCTTCAAGGAACAGTGGAACGCGGAGCCCGAACTCTCGGACGCACTGGCAAAGATCAACTTCAACAGCGTGATCGGCTACGGCTTTCCGGGCGAGGACCAACCGCGCGGGGTCATCACCATCGAGAACGGCAAGGCCACCAGCGCCGGCGCCTACGCCGGCGAGACCCTGAACTGGGACCTGCGCGCCAGCACGGACCAGTGGAACAAGTGGATGGCCAAGCCCCCGGGCATGATGGGACTGGGTACCGCCTTCACCACCGGCAAGATCAAGTTCGCCGTCGGTGACTACAAGGGCATGCTGAAGGACCCGCGCATGGCCGGACCCTTCATCAAGAGCTTTTCGGTGATGGGCCGCGCCTGAGCCCGCGTCCCGCCCGACATTCGCGCAGGAGGGTACCGCCGGCGGCCACATCGCCTGCACCCTCCTGCCAACCCGTCTCGAAAGGAAATCCTCGATGGCCTACAGCTCCTTCCACCCGCCCGTGCGCACACTGATGGGCCCGGGCCCCTCCGACATCAATCCGCGCGTCCTCGCCGCGATGAGCCGACCCATCATCGGACATCTGGATCCCGCCTTCGTCGGCATGATGGAAGAGATGAAGAAGCTTCTCCAGTACGCGTTCCAGACCCGAAACGCGCTCACGCTTCCGGTCTCGGCCCCCGGATCCGCGGGCATGGAGACCTGCTTCGCGAACCTGGTGGAGCCGGGCGACAAGGTCGTTGTGTGCATCAATGGCGTATTCGGCGGACGTATGAAGGAGAACGTGGAACGCTTCGGCGGGATCCCGGTGGTCGTCGAGGACGCCTGGGGACAGCCGGTCAGCACGGACAAGGTCGAGGCGGCGCTGCAGGCCAACCCCGATGCCAGCCTGCTCGCCTTCGTGCATGCGGAGACCTCCACCGGCGCCTGCTCCGACGTGCAGGCCCTCTGCGAGCTGGCGCGCCGGCACGACTGCGTCAGCATCGTGGACGCGGTCACGTCTCTCGGCGGCATCCCGCTCTACGTCGATGAATGGGGCGTGGACGCGATCTATTCGGGTAGCCAGAAGTGCCTCTCCTGTACCCCCGGACTCGCGCCGATCAGCGTCGGCGAGCGGGCAATCGAACGCATCCGCAGGCGCCGGACCCAGGTCCCCAGCTGGTTCCTCGACCTCAACCTGGTCATGGGTTACTGGATGGAAAGCGAGGGCCGGCGCGCCTACCACCACACGGCGCCGATCAACGCGCTGTACGCGCTGCACGAGGCCCTGGTCATCCTGCACGAGGAGGGCCTGGAGGCGAGCTGGGCGCGTCACCGGCGGCATCACGAGGCACTGCGGGCGGGCATCGAGGCGATGGGTCTGAGGTTTCTGGTCGACGCCGCACACCGCCTGCCGCAACTGAATGCGGTGCTGGTGCCGGAGGGCGTGGACGAGGCCGCGGTCCGCGCGGCCCTGCTCCAGCGCTACAGCCTGGAGATCGGCGCGGGCCTCGGCCCGTACGCCGGGCGCATCTGGCGCATCGGCCTGATGGGGCACGCGGCGAATGAACAGAACGTGCTGCTGTGCCTGGGAGCCCTGGAGGCGGTGCTGGCGGAGATGGACGCCGTGACGCCCGGGCTGGCGCTCCCGGCCGCGCGCGCCGAGTACGCCGGCCGGGTCCGGTCCCAGGCGGCCTGAGGTTCGGCACGCCCGCAGCACCCGACTGTAGGGTGGGCCAAGCGCAGCGGGCCCACCGTGTTGGACCCTGACCATTTTGGTGGGCCCGCTGCGCTTGGCCCACCCTACGGCGGTCAGGCCGGTTCTGGTGGGCCCGCTGCGCTTGGCCCACCCTACGGTGGTCGGGGGGTCTGGGGCTATTCGTCGCGCGGGGGTTGGGCGGGCTTGGGGGCGGGCCGATGGGGCGCGTATTCGAGCCAGACCTCCCGGCTCAGTTTCAGCGCGAGGAGCAGCCACGGCACCGCGTGCAGCACCAGGTCGAAGATGTCCAGCGGCCGGGTGAGTTCACCCTGGAACAGCCAGCGGATCTTCTCGGCAATGTGGGGTTCCGGCACCCAGGGCGCGAGCCCCAGGGTCGCGACCAACAGGGCGAACAGCCACACGGGCGTGCGATCGATCCAGGCGATGAGCTTGTTCATGAGTAAAGTCTAACTTACTTGAATAGTTGATGAGCAAATCCGGCGGATCGAACCAGCGAACTGGGGCATGCCACCCCGGCGAGGGACCCGCACCTGGCGCGAGGCCCGACGAGACCCGAACGGGCGCCATCGCGGCTGGAAGCCGCCGGCAAGCCGAGCGCACGGTGCCGGGGCCGGACGCCATGCGCGGTTCCGGGAGCGGCGGAAGCGGCTTGCGGGCCATGGATTGCCCGGTGTGTCTGGCATCGTCGGGCCGGCTGTTTGCGAGCGTCGGCGGGCGCGATTACCTGCGCTGCGAGGCCTGCGAGGCGACCTTCCTCTGCCGGGAGCGGCTTCCCGGTCGGGAGCGCGAGTCAATGGAATACCGCCAGCACCGCAACCAGTCCGATGACCCGGCATACCGTGCCTTCCTGCGGCCGCTCGCCGAATCGCTGCTGGCGCGTCTGGCGCCCGGCCGCGAGGGGATGGACTTCGGTTGCGGCCCGGACCCCGCGCTCGCGGCGATGCTGCGCGAGGCCGGACATCGGGTCGCGCTCTACGATCCCCTCTTCCACCCCGATCCCGAGGCGGGGCAGCGACGCTACGACTTCATCACCTGCTCCGAGGTCGTCGAGCACTTCCACCATCCGGCCCGGGAGTTCGCGCGCCTCGACGCAATGCTGAGGTCCGGTGGCTGGCTCGCGATCCAGACCACGTTCCAGACGGACGACACCGCCTTCGCCCGCTGGAACTACCGCCGCGATCCCACCCACGTGGTGTTCTATCGGCCACGCACCTTCGAGCGGATCGCCCTTCGGCACGACTGGCAGCTCGTGTTTCCGTCCCGGAACATCGCGCTGATGCAGAAACGGGCCTGAACCCGATAGGCATCATATAACCGCAAGACGGGCCTTGAGCCTCACGCTGACGGCCGCGCGGCGACCAGCCAGGCCTCGTTGCGCAGGCCCTCGGCCGGATTCCCGAACAGGCCCTCCTCGCGGTAGGCGAGCAGGCGCAGATCCGGAAACAGGTCCAACAGTTCGTTCGGGGCCAGCCGGAAATCCGGGTTGCCCGGGCCGCGGTCGTCAACCGCCTCGCGGGTCCAGGTCTGGTAGAACAGCAGCCCGCCCGGCCGCAATGCCGCTGCGAGTGCCGGCGCGAGCGAGCGCTCGAGGAAATAGGACACGGCGATCACGTCGAAGGCATCGGGAGCCGGTGGCTGCGTTTCCACGTCGCGAACCTCGGCCCGGATCGGCAGGCCGTGTTCCTCGGCATGCTCGCGGAGCCTTTCGATCGCGACCGGAGAAAGATCCCAGGCCCGGGTGACCAGTCCCCGTCCGGCGAGGAGGCTGGCGTTTCCGCCCAGCCCGCAGGCCAGATCGAGCGCAGCACCGTTCGGTGGCAGCAGATGGGCGAACTGCTGCAGCACCGCGCAGGGGGTCGCGGCAGCGGCGTCGGCCTCCGCGTAGCGCTGGTTCCACTTCTGTTCGAGATTCGAGGTCATTTCAGGCGCGGCCCCCGCCCAGCCCTCACTCCACCGGCGCCAGTCGCGCGACCAGCGCATCCCAGGCGATCACCACGTCGGGCAGCACACCCACCGCCGTTTCGCCTTGCAATTCCTGCACGTCGGGCTTGCCGTAGGCACCTTCGACCAACCGGTAGATCGTGACCATCCGGTCGGTGGGGTGCACCAGCCAATACTCCTTCACCCCGGCGCGCTCGTAGACCTGGCGCTTGCGCACGTGGTCATGCGAGGCGGTGGACCGCGACAGGACCTCCACGACCAGGTCGGGCGCGCCGCGAACGCCACGGCGGTCGAGGCGCGACGGATCGCAGACCACCAGCACGTCGGGCTGCACGACGGTATCGATCTGATCGTCGGCTTCGTCCAGGCGGGGCAGGCGGACGTCGACGGGAGCGACGAACGGCTTGCAGGGTCCCTCGCCGAGTGCCAGCCGCAACTGAAAGAAGATCTCGCCAGCCACCTCCTGATGCTCGAGATCAGGCGCCGGCGCCATCATGAAGGCCTCGCCGTCGATCAACTCGTAGCGGACGTCCTCCGGCCACCCGAGATAGTCACCATAGGTGTGGTGAATGGTGTCGCGCCGCGCCAGTCCCATGGGATGCCTATTGTTGAGTTGCCGTCTACTGCGAGTCTATCCCGACGGGACTGGCGCGCAAACCTGTAACGGGGCATCTGCCCCGGAGCACCTGCAACGGAGCGGGCGACTGTTATGGAGTGCGGCGGCTTGCCGCCGCTTTGCCCTCGCGGAAGCTCGCTTCCGCGGCAGGGGGCAAGCCCCCTGCGTCCAAAGCGGGAGCAAGCTCCCGCACTCCATGGGCGGTCAGAACTGCTGCTCTTCGGTGGAGCCGGTCAGCGCGGTGACGGAGGAGCCGCCGCCCTGGATCACGGTGGTCACCTCGTCGAAGTAGCCGGCGCCGACCTCCTGCTGGTGCGACACGAAGGTGTAGCCGCGCTCCCGGGCCGCGAACTCGGGCTGCTGCACCTTCTCCACATAGTGCCGCATCCCCTCCCCGCGCGCGTAGCCGTGCGCCAGATCGAACATGTTGAACCACATGCTGTGGATACCGGCCAGGGTGATGAACTGGTACTTGTAGCCCAGCTCGGAGAGTTCCTCCTGGAAATGCGCGATCTGCGCGTCGTCGAGGTTCTTCTTCCAGTTGAAGGACGGCGAGCAGTTGTAGGCCAGCAGCTTGTTCGGGTTCTGGCCGAGCACCGCCTCGGCGAACTCGCGCGCGAAGCCGATGTCCGGGGTACCGGTCTCGCACCAGACCAGGTCCGCGTAGGGTGCATAGGCGAGACCGCGGCTGATCGCCTGCTCGAGCCCGTTCTTCACCCGGAAGAAGCCCTCGGCGGTGCGCTCCCCGGTCAGGAACGGCTGGTCGTTCTCGTCCACGTCGCCGGTCAGCAGGTTCGCGGCCTCGGCATCGGTGCGGGCGAGCAGCAGCGTCGGCACGCCCGACACGTCCGCGGCCAGGCGCGCGGCGATCAGCTTCTGCACCGCCTCCTGGGTCGGCACCAGCACCTTGCCACCCATGTGGCCGCACTTCTTCACCGCCGCGAGCTGATCCTCGAAGTGCACGCCGGCCGCGCCGGCCCCGATCATGTTCTTCATCAGCTCGAAGGCATTCAGCACGCCGCCGAAGCCGGCCTCCGCATCGGCGACGATCGGGAGGAAGTGGTCCACGTAACCCTCGTCACCGGGGCCGATCCCGCGCGACCACTGGATCTCGTCACCGCGCTGGAAGGTGTTGTTGATCCGGCGGACCATCGTCGGCACCGAGTCGTAGGCGTACAGCGACTGGTCGGGGTACATGGTCTCGGAGGTGTTGCCGTCCGCCGCCACCTGCCAGCCGGACAGGTAGATCGCCTCCATGCCGGCGCGGGCCTGCTGCAGCGCCTGCCCACCGGTCAGGGTGCCGAGCGCGTTCACGTAGCCCTTGCGGGCGCCGCCGTGGAGCAGCTTCCAGAGCTTCTCCGCGCCCATCCGCGCGTAGGTGTGCTCCGGGCGCACGGTACCACGCAAACGCACCACGTCCGCGGCCGAATACCCGCGGCGAACGTCCCGCCAGCGCGGGTCTTCCGACCATTCCTGCTCCAGGGCCCGAACCTGCTCCTGCCGGCTTGGAATCTCGCTCATCTGATGTCCTCCGAATCTGGGCCGCGACGGCTCTCTGTTATGTTTTGCATAAGCGCGCCGAGGTACGGCAGCAATGGCGCGGCATCTTGTGCATTGCAGCAAAATAGACTACACCAGACCATCCGTAAAGAAAAAAATGGATCCGATGGCAACAGCCCGAGAACACCTGGTCACCTGCCCCGAGGAGGATCGGGCAGATCCGAGGACCCTGGCCCAGCGCCAGCGACACGCCGCGCAGCTGGCCCGGGCGATCCTGACCGGCTTCGAGCGGCACTACTCCTTCTTCGCCGAGATCACCAGCGACGCGCGCCAGCGCTTCGAGCGGGCCGACTGGGACGCGGTGCGCGAGGCCTCGGCGCAGCGGATCAGCTTCTACGACGCCCGCGTCGGCGAGACCATCCGGAAGCTGCACACCAACTTCGAGATCAAGTGCCTGGACGAGCCCCTGTGGCGGGAGATCAAGCGCGTCTACACCGAGATGCTGCGCCACCACAGCCGCCCGGAGCTGGCCGAGACCTTCTTCAACTCGGTCTTCTGCCAGCTGTTCGAGCGCAAGTACTATCACAACGACAACATCTTCGTGACGTCCACCGTGGATCGCGACGAGCTGGCCGCCCACTACCGCGTGTACATGTCCTTCCACCCCCGGGCGGCGGGCCTGGAACACTGCATCTGGGAGATCCTCTCCGCGTTCTACTTCAGCATCCCCTACGAGGACATCGACCGGGACGCCCGGCGTATCGCCGATGCCTTCCGCGAGCGCGCGCCGAGGGCCGCCGCCGCGATGGAGGAGCTGCGCATCGACATGCTCGAATCGCCGTTCTTCCGGAACAAGGCCGCCTATCTGATCGGGCGCGTGACCTGGGGCGACCAGGTCGAACCCTTCGTGATCCCGCTGATGAACAACGAGCAGGGTGCGATCTACGCCGACACCCTGCTGACCACCGCCGACCAGATGGAGGCCGTCTTCAGCTTCGCGCGCGCCTACTTCATGGCGAAGGCCCCCGTGCCGGCGGCCACGGTGGACTTCCTGCGCAGCCTGATGCCGGACAAGCCGCTGGCCGAGCTCTACATGAGCATCGGCTTTCAGAAACAGGCGAAGAACGAGTTCTACCGCGACTTCCTCGATCACCTCGCGCAGACGGACGACCTGTTCAAGATTGCGGAGGGCACGCCGGGCATGGTGATGCTGGTCTTCACCCTGCCCTCCTACGGCTACGTCTTCAAGGTGATTCGGGACCGCTTCCCGCCGCCGAAGGACGTGACCCACGAGCTCGTGAAGCAGCGCTACCAGCAGGTGAAGCTGCACGACCGCGTCGGGCGGATGGCAGACACCCTCGAGTTCTCGGACGTGGCCTTTCCGATCGACCGCTTCCCGCCGGAGATGATCGCCGAGCTGAAGGCGGAGGTGCCATCCCTGCTGGAGTTCGACAATGACGTGCTGGTGATCAAGCACCTGTACATCGAGCGGCGGATGCTGCCACTGAACCTCTTCCTCGAGGAGGCCGACGACGAGGAACGGCAGATGGCGCTGGGCGACTGGGGGCTCGCGATCAAGCAGCTGATGGCGGTGAACATCTTCCCCGGCGACCTGCTGTTCAAGAACTTCGGGGTGAATTGCCTGGGCAAGGTGGTCTTCTACGACTACGACGAGATCGCCTACCTGACGGACTGCAACTTCCGCCCCATCCCGCCGCCGATGACGCCGGAAGACGAGCTCAGCGCGGAGCCGTGGTTCTCCGTCGGGCCGAACGACATCTTCCCGGAGGAGTTCCCGACCTTCCTCTGCCAGGATCCGCGGGTGCGGCAGACCCTGAACGAGACCCATCCGGAGCTCTTCGACTACCGCTACTGGCGGGCCCGGCAGAAGGACATCCGCAACGGCGTGCACGGGGACGTGTTTCCGTATTCGAGCCGGATCTCGTTCCCGCGGCCGCAATAAGTGCAGATCTCCGGCCGTAAAAGCAGCCCCGCCGGACTG
>NZ_JAWLHP010000085.1:0-8842 GCF_041690275.1 Thioalkalivibrio sp. | reverse complement strand
TGCCCACGACCAATCGCGACCAGAGGTCGCTCCCACGAGGACAGCCGCGTGGACGCTACCCTTCAGCCTGGGCCAGCTTCTCCGCCAGTTCGCGGCCGTTGCGCACGCAGTCGTTCATCGCGATCCCTCGGTAGGCGTTGCCGCCGAGATGCAGGCCCGGGTACCGCTCCAGGTGTTCGAATATCGCGTCGACCGACGCGATGTGCCCGACCCGGTAGGACGGAATCCCGTTGTCCCAGCGCTGCACGAAGGTCACGTCCGGATCCTGCTCGACCCCCATCGTGATGCGCACACCGTCGCGCGCGGTCGCGATCAGCCCGGCCTCGTCCTGCTGCACCAGCCCGGGATCACGCTGACCGCCGATCATCACCCGCACGCTCTTCGAGCCCTCGGGCGCGCGATCCGGGAAGATGCTGCTGTCCCACAGCACGCCCAGCACCGGCAGCTTCGCACTGGTGGTGGTCAGCAGCCCGAATCCGTCCAGCGGATGATCCAGCTGTTTCCAGCCGAGGCCGACCACCGCGACCGGCGAGTATTCGATCCCGGCGAGGCGCTGCGCGAGCTCGCCGTCCATCCCTTGCAGCATCGCGGCGGCCGCGTGCGCCTGCGTGCTGATCACGACCTGCTCGAAGACATCCTCGTAGTCACCCGCGCGCACCCGGTAGCCGCCATCCTCCCGGGCCACCTCGGTCACGGGGGCCCCGAGGTGCCACTCGGCCGGGATGGT
Organism: Thioalkalivibrio sp.; assembly: GCF_041690275.1. NCBI lineage: Bacteria > Pseudomonadati > Pseudomonadota > Gammaproteobacteria > Chromatiales > Ectothiorhodospiraceae > Thioalkalivibrio > Thioalkalivibrio sp. The sequence goes on along the minus strand of NZ_JAWLHP010000085.1, from coordinate 8,115 downwards.
CCGCTGCAGGTGTTCGATGAAGGTGCCGACCCCGCCCTTGAAGCTCATCAGGATTCCGCCCGGACCCGCCTGCTTCTTGCGCCGGGCGATCATGCCCCTGAACAGCCCCCCGTGTTCGCGCTCGAGGCTCACCACCAGCGGGAAGGCGGCGTTCACGGATACCTTGTCGGGCGTGGTCGCATAGATCCCCGCGGTCATCGCATCCAGGAAGACGTCGGTGAATTTCTTGCCCACCCGCCGGTAGCCGAAGGCCTGCAGGGTCTCTTCGCCCTCCTCGCGCCGCTTCGGCACGAAGAATTCGCCCGCCATCCTGAGCTTCGCCCCCATCCCGATCAGCCGCGTGCGCAGGAAGGGCAGCGGCGCCTCGGGGAGCTGGTGCAGCCGATCGGTGTAGATGTAGCGCTTGCGTGCCGCATCGGAACTGGGCAGCAGCAGCTCCTCCGCTCCGGAGTCCTTGACCAGCTGCATGCTGTGCGGCTTGTTGGTCAGGAACCCGTTGCCTCCCGCCTCGAAGTGGAAGCCGCTGAGGGTATCCGTGCGCATGGTGCCGCCAGGGATGGGTTCAACATCGAACAGGTGGATTTCCCGATCGGCATCGGCCTTCCGGAGGTAAAAGGCCGTCGTCAATCCACTGATGCCGGCGCCGATGATCGCAGTGCGCATGGAGTGCTCCTGATTAGGCGGTTGATTTCCCGAGGCTTGGGGCATCGATTCTGTGTCAGGAACCCGACCGGTTTCATGATCCATCGCACCCCACGATGCTATTCGCGCATGGACCACCAGTGGGCCGGGCGGGAGGTTCGCTAACCACGGAGCACAGCCAGACACGCCGGAGCACGGCGGGCAAGTGCAGGAATGGCCACGCTATTTCAGGCTTGCCCAACGCAGCGCCGGCGTGTCTGGCGCAGCGATCTGTACCGAAGCTTCCGCATGGCCCACTAGGCCGATATGCGCAATCTGTTGGATAATGGCGGGCGGCCCTGCACGATGGAGCGCGATGACGGAGCAAAGGCATGCGGTGGACCGCTCTTCCCGGGTCAGCGTCTACGTGCTGCGACTCGGGATCCTGCTGGCGGTATGGTGGATCGTCAGCGGCAGTCACAGTGACTGGTGGTTCGGACTCCCGCTGGCGATGGTCGCCGCGGCCCTGAGCCTGTGGCTGGCCCCTCCGGCCCGCTTCCTGCTGCGGCCGCACCAGATCCCGCAGTTCGCCGGATTCTTCCTGTGGCAGTCCCTGCTGGCCGGCTGGGACGTGGCCAGGCGCACCCTGAGTCCGTCACTGCCTCTGCAGCCCGAGATTCTGCGCCTGCCGATGGCGCTGCCGCCGGGCGCCCCGACCTGGTGGCTGATGCTGACCATCACCCTGCTGCCCGGCACCCTGAGTGTCCGGCTGAGCCGGCAGCGCGTGCTGGAGGTGCATTGCCTGGACGCCCGGCTGGATGTCGCCGGCAGCGTGCGCGAGACGGAGGCACATCTCGCTCGGCTGTTCGGGGTGCAGCTGCTGCCGACGGAAGACGGGCGTCGGCAATGAACGGGCTGCTCGAGGCCGTTGCGCTGCTGCTGCTGGTGACCCTCGTGCTGGGCCTGATCCGTATCTGGCGGGGCCCGACCATCGCCGACCGCATGCTCGCGGCCCAGCTGTTCGGCACCACTGGCGTGGGCCTGCTGCTGGTGCTCGCGGAGCTGCAGCAGATCGCCGCGCTGCGCGACGTCGCGCTGGTGCTGGCCCTGCTGGCGGTGATGGCGGTACTGGCCTTCGTCGCCCGGGTATGGCGACGGGATCCCGAAGACGGCACCGAGGAGGACCCGCCGGCATGATCCTGATCGAACTGCTGCAGGCAGTGCTGCTGCTTGCGGGCGTCGGCTTCTTTCTGGTGGGCACGCTCGGCATCCTGCGGTTTCCCGACGTCTATACGCGCGTCCATGCACTGACCAAGGCCGATAACCTCGGGCTCGGCCTGATCGTCTTCGGTCTGCTGCTGGGGGCCGACTCCGTGCCGGTGGCACTGAAACTGCTGCTGGTCTGGGGCCTCGCGCTGATCGCCAGTGCCACGGCCGGCTACCTCGTGGCCCGGGCCGCGCGCCGCAGGGGCGTGCGCCCGTGGCGGGCACGGAACTGGGAGAAAGGCTGATGCCCTGGCTCGATCTGCTTCTCGGGTTCACGCTCTGCATCACCGCGGGGCTGGCCCTGATCGCCCGGGACATGTTCCGCGCGGTGATCATGTTCATCGTCTTCGGGCTGCTGATGGCGGTGGCCTGGGTCCGTCTGCAGGCGCCCGACATCGCACTGGCCGAGGCTGCGATCGGTGCGGGCCTGACCGGCGTGCTGCTGCTCGATACCCTCGGCTACCTCCGCCGCCCGTTCGGGAGCCGCGTCGACGACCCGGAAGACCGCTCGTGATCCGGCGCGTGGTCTTCGCGGGCCTGCTGTGCCTGGGTGTCACCGCGGCCCTGGGCTGGGCCGTGCTCGAACGGCCGATGCCCGTGGAGAATCTCCCGGAGCGCGTCGCCTCGGCGATGCCCGAGAGCGGCGTCGAGCACCCGATCACGGCGGTACTGCTGAACTTCCGCAGCTACGACACCCTGCTCGAGATTGCGGTGCTGCTGCTGGCCGTGGTGGTGGCCCTCGCCCTGCGCGAGGCCCAGCCCGACCGCCCGGAGCAGATGGGCCTGGACAATCCGCTGCTGCGGGCGGTGATGGCCTGGCTGCTGCCGCTGATGCTGATCGTCGCCGGCTTTCTGCTGTGGGCCGGCGCCTACCAGCCCGGAGGCGCGTTCCAGGCCGGTTCGGTGCTGGCCGCGGCCGGGGTGCTGCTGCGCCTGGCCGGGGTGTCCGCCGGCTGGCTCGACAACGCGGTGCTGGTGCGCGCCGGGCTCGCACTCGGGCTCCTGACCTTCCTCGGCATCGGCATGCTGGTGATGCTGGCGGGTGTCCCCTTCCTGACCTACCCGGCCGCACATGCCGGCACGCTGATCCTGGTGATCGAACTGACCCTGACCCTGTCCATCGGCCTCACCCTGCTCAGCCTGTTCCGGCTGAACCCACCCTACGCCGACGATCCGGACGATTCCCGCACACAGGAGGCGCCGAAACCGTGAGCGGAGCGCTCAGCGGATACCTGGTGTTCGCCTGGTCCGGCGTGCTGCTGTTCGGGCTCGGGCTGTTCGGGTTCGTCGCCCACCGGCACATTGTCCGGCGGCTGCTGGCCTTCAACATCATGGGCAGCGGCGCGTTCCTTGTCCTTGTCGGTCTGGCCCAGGACGGGCGTGGCGTGGATCCCGTTCCGCACGCGATGGTGATCACCGGAATCGTGGTGGCGGTGGCCTCCACGGCCCTCGCACTGGTGGTCTTCCGACGCTGGTACCGGGCGAGCGGGCGCACCGATCTGCCGGAGGACACGTGATCGGCCTGTGGTCCCTCCCGCTGCTGTTCGCGCTGCCGCTGGCACTGGGGATCCTCAGCCTGCTCGCGGTGCCGGCATGGCGGCCGCGCCTGATCTTCGTCGGGCTGCCGCTGATGGCCGCGGCCAGCCTGGACATGCTGGCAGGCCTGGTGATCTCCGGCCCTCAGGTGTACCGGCTGGGAGACTGGATCGCGCCGCTCGGCATCAACCTGGTGGCCGACGGCCTCGCGGTGGGCATGATCCTGATGACCACGCTGGTCACGGGACTCTGCGCGCTCTACGCCCGGGTCTACCTGCGCGATCACCCCCCCTCGACCAGCTTCTTCTGGCCGCTGCTGTGGTTTCTCTGGACCGGGATGAACGGCATCTGGCTGGCCGAGGACATCTTCAACCTCTACGTGGGACTCGAGGTGATGGGGCTGGCCGCCGTGGGCATGGTCGCGCTGCGGGCCACGCCCCCGGCCCTGGCCGCAGCGATGCGCTACCTGCTCGCCGCCCTGCTCGGCTCGCTGGCCTACCTGCTCGGCGTGGCGCTTCTCTACGGTGCCTACGGCACGCTGTCGATGGCCGGCCTGCAGGAGGCGGCCGCTGCCAACGCCACCACCCAGGTCGCGCTCGCGCTGATCATCGTCGGCCTGCTGCTGAAGACCGCCCTCTTTCCCCTCCATGCCTGGCTGCCGCCGGCCCACGGCGGTGCGCTGACTCCGGTGAGCGCGCTGCTCTCGGCGCTGGTGATCAAGGCCTCGTTCTACATCCTGCTGCGGATATGGCTGGTGCTGGGGCCGGAAGTCACGCCGGATTTCACCGCCGGGCTCCTCGGCGTGCTCGGTGCGGGCGCCGTGTTCTACGGCGGCTGGATGGCCTGGCGCCAGCATCACCTGAAGCAGCTGGTCGCCTACTCCACCGTGGCCCAGATCGGCTATCTGTTCCTGTTCTTCCCGCTGGTCACCAATACCGGTCCCGAGGCCGCGCGACTGGCCTGGGACGGCACACTGATGATGCTGTTTTCGCACGCGCTGGCGAAGGCCGCACTGTTCCTCAGTGCCGGCAACCTGATCCTGGCGGTGGGCAGTCCGCAGATCAGCCATCTGATCGGGATCAGCCGCTTCCGGCCGATGTCCCTGTTCAGCTTCGGCCTCGCCGGCGTCAGCCTGATGGGTCTGCCCCCCAGCGGCGGATTCACCGGCAAGTGGCTGCTGCTGCACAGCGCACTCCTCAGCGGTCAATGGTGGTGGCTGATCGTGCTCTTCCTGGGCGGACTGCTCAGCGCGGCCTACATCTTCAAGGTCTTCCGCATGTCCTTCCGCGAGGGCCCCCAGATCGACCGCTCGGTCACACCGCCGCTGACGCTGGACATGATCGCGCTGCTGCTCGCGGCCAGCGCGATCCTGATCGGGCTGACCGCCCACGTGCCGCTGCACTGGCTGCGCGTGGGCATGGTCTTCGGAGCAGTCTGATGGATTGGAACGGACTGGTCCTGCTGAGCGTGCTGGCGACCTCACTGGTCGCCTCGGGGGTCATCCTGCTGCTCGCGGAATCGCGGGTGGTGCTGCGAAGCGTGTTCAACCTCGCCGCCGCGGTACTCAAGCTTCTGCTGGTCCTCTGGATCATCCTCGGCGTCTATCGCAACGTCGATTACGAACTGCGCTTCACGATCATCGAGGGCGTGGACTTCATCCTCCGCGCGGACGCCCTGGGGATCATGTTCGTCGGCCTGTCGTCGCTGCTCTGGCTATTCACCACCATCTACGCGATCGGCTACCTGGAAAGGGCCCCGAACCGAAGCCGCTTCTTCGGCTTCTTCAGCCTCTGCGTAGCCAGCACCGTCGGGATCGCACTGGCCGGCAACCTGTTCACATTCCTGCTGTTCTACGAGCTGCTGACGCTCTCCACTTACCCGTTGGTGGTGCATCGCGGCACCCGCGAGTCCCTGCGCGCGGGCCAGGTCTACCTGTACTACACGCTGGGGGGCGGCGCGCTGCTTCTGTTCGGCGTGGTGGCACTGCACGTGCTCGTCGGCGATACCGAATTCGTGCCGGGAGGCAGCCTGTCCGGACTCGATCCGTCGCTGCATCCGCTGCTGATCGGGATCTTCCTGATGATGGTGGTCGGGCTGGGCGTGAAGGCGGCGCTTTTTCCCCTGCACGCCTGGCTGCCGATGGCGATGGTCGCGCCGGCGCCGGTCAGCGCACTGCTGCATGCGGTGGCCGTGGTCAAGGCCGGGGCCTTCGGCATCGCGCGTGTCGTCTACGATGTCTACGGGATCGAATTTGCCTACTCGCTGGGCCTGCTCGGACCGCTGGCCGTGGCCGCGTCCATCACCATCGTCTACGGCTCGCTGCGCGCGCTGACCCAGGACGACCTGAAGAAGCGGCTGGCCTTCTCGACCATCAGCCAGGTCTCCTACATCATCCTCGGGATCAGCCTGTTCGGTCCGGTGGGCACCATCGGGGGACTGGTGCACCTGCTCCACCAGGGGCTGATGAAGATCACGCTGTTCTTCTGCGCCGGGAACTATGCCGAGACCCTCGGGGTGCACAAGATCAGCGAGCTGGACGGGGCGGGCGAGCGCATGCCCGCGACCAGCGTCGCCTTCACGCTGGGCGCGCTGGGCATGATCGGCATCCCGCCGCTGGCCGGGTTCGTCAGCAAATGGTACCTGGGCATCGGCGCGCTGAGCGCCGGAATGAACTGGGTGCTGGCGGTGCTGATCCTCAGCAGCCTGCTGAATGCCGCCTATTTCCTGCCGATCCTGTACCGGATCTGGTTCCGCAAGCGTGACCGCGTGTGGTGCGAAGGCAAGGCCCTGGGCTGGTTCGAGACCTCGGGATGGCTGCTGTTCCCGACCCTGGCCACCGCCGCCTTCGCGCTGATCGCCGGCCTGCTCGCCGGCATGCCCTTCAGCCCCCTGTACTGGGCGGAACTGATCGTCAGCCGTGAGTATCTGCAATGAGCGGCATCGTCGGACTGGTGGCACTGCTTCTGGCACCCGGCGTACCGCTGGCGCTGGCCGTGCTCTGGAGCTTCCCGCGGCTGCGCCGGCACATCGGCCCCCTCGCACCCTGGGCCGCGGTTCCGGCACTGCTGCTTGCGCTGTTCGGGCAGCCCGGCGCCACGGTGGAACTCGCCTGGCTGCTGTTCGGCGCACAGATCGGCATGACGGGGACCACTCAGGTCTTCCTGTTCTTCACCGCACTGATCTGGTTCGCCGCCGGCATCCATGGGCGCGGACACCTGAGCAAGGACGATCACTGCGAGCGCTTCTGCGTGTTCTGGCTGCTCACGCTCACGGGCAATATCGGCCTGATCCTGGCGCTGGACGTCGCGCTCTTCTACACCAGCTTCGCGCTGATGTCCTTCGCTGCCTACGGCCTGATCGTGCACGACGGCAGTCGCGCCGCACTGCGTGCGGGCCGCGTGTACCTGGTGCTGGCGGTACTGGGCGAGTCCCTGATCCTGATCGGCCTGATCCTGGCGGCGCGGTTGACCGACGCGCCGCTGGTGCCGATGCTGGCCGATCTGCCCCGGGCGATTGCCGTGGCGCCGGAGCGCGATCTGATCATTGCCAGCCTTTGGCTCGGCTTCGGGGTGAAGGCCGGACTGCCACTGCTGCACTTCAGCCTGCCGCTGGCCTACGCGGCGGCGCCGGTTCCGGTGGCGGCGGCCCTGGCGGGCGCGATGATCAAGGCCGGGCTCCTCGGCTGGCTGGTGACCCTGCCGCTGGGCCAGGCCGGTCTGCAGGACTGGGGCACGATCGTGATCGCGGCGGGGCTGGTGGCGGCCTTCGGCGGCGCGCTGATCGGGGTGAACCAGACCCGGCCGCGCTTGGTGCTTGCCTATTCCAGCATCAGCCAGATGGGGATGGTCTCCGTGGCCATCGGGGCCTGGCTCTCCGTCCCGGAACTCGGCCCCCTGCTGGCGGTGGCGATCACCGTCTTTGCGCTGCACCACGCGCTGGCGAAGGCGGCGCTGTTCCTCGGCACCGAGGTCGTTCGGCACCGCACCCGGCGACCGGTGACCTGGCTCTGGATCGGCCTGGGCATTCCGGCCCTCGGCCTGGTCGGCCTGATGCCGAGCGGTCTGCTGACCAAGACGACCCTGAAGGCCGCGCTCACCGCCGGGAGCACAATGCCGGAGATGTGGAGCAGCCTGCCGCTGCTGCTGGGCCTTGCCGCGACCGGCACCACGGCGCTGATGGCGCGCCACCTCTGGCTGCTGCGTCTGGAGGCGGGGCGCGACGATGCGCCGCCGGCGGCCTGGCACGGTTGGGCGCTGATCACCGCCGCCACCGTTCTCGGCGTCTTCATGTTACCGCTGTGGGGCATCCGGCCCGACTGGATGGGCGCGCTGGCGGGGCTTCCCAATGCACTGTGGCCGGTGGCCGCGGGACTGGTGCTGGCGGTGCTCGCGTGGCGCTGGCTGAGACCGTGGCCGATCCCGCCCGCGGACGTGCTGGTGCTGCTGACGCCGTTGCCGGGCCTGGTACTGCGCGCCGGCCAGGCCCTCGGCGTCACCGGCCCGGCGATCCAGCGCGTGCTGCGCCATCTGCAGGCGCTCGCCCTTGACCGCTACCGCCGCGCCGATCACCGCGTGGGCCGCGCCACCGTTCACCTGTGGCGGCGAGACGCCCCGCTGCTCTTCGTCCTGATCCTCGCACTGCTCGCGATCTACGGCCTGAGCATCGTCTGAGGACACCAATCACCGAGAGGGC
>NZ_JAWLHP010000084.1:6768-8863 GCF_041690275.1 Thioalkalivibrio sp. | reverse complement strand
TCTCACCCCCGGCCCGTCTCCCGCAGTCATGGATCTGCACCACATCAAAGGCTGAAAGAAGGCTGTAGGGTGGGCAAAACGAAGTGTGCCCACCACAGACCGCCACGGCGAGGAGGGTGGGCCCGCTGCGCTTGGCCCACCCTATGCCCAAGGATCTCACCCCCGGCCCGTCTCCCGCAGTCATGGATCTGCACGCTGACGGTCACGTGTATTGCTGCCGCGGCCTTCAGAAGTCGTCGAGATTCCAGTTGCCGATCTCGGCGTTGATGTCGGAGCCGCCGCGGCGGCCGTCGGCCCCGAAGCTGAAGATGTCGATCTCGGCCCGGGTACCGGGGTTCAGGTACTGGTAGTCGTTGCCCCACGGGTCCTTCGGCAGCCGGTCCATATAGCCGCCGTCACGGTAGTTGCGGGGTTCCGGGCCGGAGCGGGGACGCTCCACCACCGCCTCCAGCCCCTGGGTGGTGCTCGGATAGACGAAGTTGTCGAGACGGTAGAGGTTCAGCGCCGACTCCAGCGCCCGGATGTCGCTCTTCACCTTGGTGATGCGGGCATCGTCCGGGCGGTCCATCACCCGCGGTACCACGATCGCCGCGAGGATGCCGAGGATCACCACCACCACCATGATCTCGATCAGCGTGAAACCGCGGTGGCGGTTGTGGGAGGCGGTTCTGCACCCGCCGCGCGCACCGTGGACGGCCGTGCCCGGCGTGCTGGGACGGACCGCCGGGTCCCGGGTTTTGAAACAGACTTCATGCATGTTCAGTTCACCAGTTGGTTCAGTTCGAAGATCGGCAGCAGGATTGCCAGCACGATGGTCAGCACGACCGCTCCCATGGTCACGATCAGCAGCGGCTCGAAGACCCCGACCACCATCGCGATGCGGGTCTCGAGTTCGCGCTCCTGGGTCTCGGCGGCCCGCTCCAGCATCTCGTTGAGCTTGCCGCTGGACTCGCCGCTCTTGATCAGGTGCACGGTCATCGGCGGAAAGTACCCGCTCTGTTCCAGCGCCCGCCCTACGCCGCTGCCCTCGCGAACGCGCTGTGCTGCGGTTGCGACCGCCGAGCGCATCGGCTGGTTGCCGATCACCTCACCGGCGGTGCGCAGCGCCTCCAGCAGCGGCACGCCGCTGCCGGCCAGGATGCTGAGCGTGCGCGCGAAGCGCGCGGTGTTCAGCCCGCGGACCAGGCGCCCGATCAGCGGCAGCCGCAGCAGCAGATCATGATACCGGTAACGCCAGCGTTCGCGGCGCAGCAGCCGGCGCAGCCCGATGCCGGCCACCACCAGTCCGCCCAGCGCCCAAAGGCCGTAGTCGCGCAGCGCATCGCTGATGGCGATCAGGGCGCGGGTAAGCCACGGTAGCTCCTGGCCGATCCCGGCGAAGACCTGCACCACCTCGGGCACCACGAATGCGAGCAGTGCGACGGTGACACCGATCGCGACCACCGTGAGGATCAGGGGGTAGAACAGCGCCAGGGTGATCTTCTGCCGCAGCGCGTTGCGCCCCTCAGTGTAGTCCGCGAGGCGCTCCAGGACCAGGTCGAGGTGGCCCGACTGCTCGCCGGCGGCGACGGTGGTGCGGTAGAGGTCGGGGAAGACGCGCGGGAAGGACGCCATCGCGGTGGCCAGCGCATGACCCTCCATCACCCGGGTGCGCACCGCGGTCAGCACGCTGCGGATGCGGGCCTTTTCGGTCTGCCGCGCCACCGTCCCGAGGATCTCCTCCACCGGCAGGCCCGCGCGCGCCAGCGTCGCCATCTGGCGGGTGGCCAGCGCCAGATCCAGGGGGCTGATCCCGCGGGCGCCAAGGCCGAGCGAGCCGCCGCGGCGCGCCTGTTCGCGCACCTCCTCGACGGCCAGCGGCGTCAGGCCTTCCTGGCGCAGCCGCGCGCGCACCGAGCGCGGGGTATCCCCCTCGGTGACCCCCTTGCGCCTGCGGCCCCCGGCGTCGAGCGCCTGGTACTCAAATGCGGGCATCAGCCCTCACCCGGCCCCTGTAGGAGCGAGCCTTGCTCGCGAAGGTGGGGCAGGCGACACGCGCCAGGGGCAATGCGGCGCCCGATCGCGGCTGGAAGCCGCTCCCACGACCCCCCGGCGC
>NZ_JAWLHP010000084.1:1844-6668 GCF_041690275.1 Thioalkalivibrio sp. | reverse complement strand
GATCGCGGCTGGAAGCCGCTCCCACGACCCCCCGGCGCTGGATCGCGGCTGGAAGCCGCTCCTACGCGGGGGCTTTGGCGGCTTTGTCCCGCAAGCGGCAGACGGGAGAAGGCTCCCTCCCCCGACTTCGGGGGAGGGCTGGGGAGGGGGCGCGGCGCACACCGGCTGCGCGGCACGCTCAGTCCTCGCGGGTCACGCGCACGACTTCCTCGACCGTGGTCGAGCCGTCGAGGATGCGGCGCACGCCGTCGGCGCGAATGCTGGGCGCGCTCATGCGCACATGCTCGCTCATCGCCCGTTCGTCCGCCCCGTCGTGGATCATCTGGCGCAGGGTATCATCGACCTCCACCAACTCGTAGATGCCGGTACGGCCGCGGTAGCCCGAGCCGTTGCATTGCGGGCAGCCGCTCGCCCGATGCACCAATGGCGGATCCGACAGGTCCAGCCCCAGCTGGATGCACTCGCTGTGGGTGGCCAACGCCGCATTGCGGCACTGCGGACACAGCAGCCGGACCAGGCGCTGCGCGAGGATCCCGTTCAGCGTGGACGCGAGCAGGAACGGTTCCACCCCCATGTCGCGCAGCCGGGTGATCGCGCCGATCGCGGAATTGGTGTGCAGCGTGGAGAAGACCAGGTGTCCGGTCAGGCTGGCCTGGACCGCGATTTGCACCGTTTCCAGGTCGCGGATCTCGCCGACCATCACCACGTCCGGGTCCTGGCGCAGGATCGCGCGCAGGCCGCGGGCGAAGGTCATGTCCACCCGGGTATTGATCTGCGTCTGGCCGATGCCGTCGAGGTAGTACTCGATCGGATCCTCGACCGTCAGGATGTTCCGGCTGCGATCGTTCAGGCGCATCAGCGCCGCATAGAGGGTGGTGGTCTTGCCGGAACCGGTCGGGCCCGTGACCATCACGATCCCGTGCGGCCGGCCGATCACCCGTTCCATCGACACGTACTGCGCCTCGGACATGCCCAGATGGCGCAGCTCCAGGCGTCCGGCCTGCTTGTCGAGCAGGCGCAGCACCACCCGCTCGCCGTGCCCGGAGGGCAGGGTGGAGACGCGCACGTCCACCGGGCGGCCGGCCACGCGCAGGGAGATGCGTCCGTCCTGGGGCAGGCGTTTCTCGGCAATGTCGAGGCGGGCCATCACCTTCACCCGCGACACGATCAGCGGCGCCAGCGCCGCCGGGGGGTTCAGCACCTCGCGCAGCACGCCGTCCACGCGCAGGCGCACCGACAGGCGCGACTCGAAGGGCTCGATGTGGATGTCCGACGCGTTTTCGCGCACCGCCTCGGTCAGCAGGGCGTTGATCAGCCGGATGATCGGGGCATCGTCCTCGGCCTCGAGCAGGTCCTCGGGCTCGGCCAGCGCCTCGGCCACGCTGAGCAGGTCGCCCTCCTCGCTCAGGCCCTCGACGAGGTTCATGGCCTCGTCACTGCTGCGCTCGTGGCTCTCGCGCAGGCGGCGCTCGAACTCCTCCTGGGGCAGGGTCTCCAGCTTCAGGGGTTCCGCACTGCGCCGACGGATCTCCAGCACCGCCATCGGATCCGCGTCGGCGCGCAGGTACAGCGTGCGGCGCCCGCCCAGCACCGGCCCCGGGAGCACGCCGGAGCGGCGCGAGAAGCCGTAGCCCGGGCTGAGCGGGTCGCCGGAGGTCTGTTCCGTCGGGAGGGTGCCGGGATCGGGAAACGCGCTCATCGATACCGGGACGGGGCCGCCAGCGGGCTGATGTCGGCGAAGGGCGGCGGCAGCTGGGTCAGGGCCTCGACCCGGGATCCGTTCGGGCTGGTCTCGGCGAAGGGCGGCGGGAGGTAGCTAAGTTCACGCCATTCCGGAACCACCGGGGTGTCACCGCGATGGCCGGTCCGCTCCGCTTCCATCAACTGTTGCCGGCGGATGAAGCTGTACTTCTCGCTGGTCAGTTCCGCGCCCTGGGCGTTGGTGCGCACGATCCGCGGGTACAGGAAGACCATCAGGTTGCGTTTCTCCATGTTCTGGCTGTCAAAGCGGAACAGGCGCCCGAGGCCGGGTATGCTGCCGAGACCGGGCACCTGGTCGCGGGTGTCCACCCGATTCTCCGAGATCAGGCCGCCGAGTACCAGCATTTCCCCGTCGTCCACCATCACGTGGGTGCTCAGGGACCGCGTGTTGGTGACCAGGTCGCGCGCGTCGCCGGTCGGGGCGATCTGCGAGACCTCCTGCTCGATCTCCAGACGGATCGCATTGCCCTCGTTGATCTGAGGGCGAACCCGCAGCTTCACGCCGATGTCCTCGCGGCGGATGGTGTCGAAGGCCTGGCCGGAGTCCTCCACCGCGCGGCCGACCACGAAGGGCACGTTCTGGCCGACCACGATCTCGGCCTCCTCGTTGTCGAGGGTGAGCAGACTCGGCGTGGACAGGATGTTGCTTGACGAGTCGCCCTGCAGCGCGTTGATCAGCACCGCGATCTGCGTGCTGCCGCTGATGCCGAGGCCGCCCAGGCTCAGGCCGTCTCCGAAGTCCGGGGGGGCGGCGACGTCGCCGCCGAGGAAGCCGTCCACGCCGGCCGCGAGCTGCAGCAGGCCGCGGCCGTCGCGGTTGAAGTTGATCAGGCCCAGCCCCGAATCGGGGTCGCCGACCGCCCACTGCACGCCCAGCTGGCGCACCCGGTCGGAGGAGACCTCGGCGATCACCGCCTCGACCAGCACCTGCGCGCGCCGGATGTCCAGCTGCCCGATGATGTCGCCGTAGTCACCGATCTCCTCGGGCGGGCCGAAGATCACCACCGCGTTGGTGCTCTGGTGGGGCTGGATGCGCACCGTGCGGTTCGCGCGCTGCCCGTCGGTGGCCTCTGCCGCCTCGCGGCTCTCGGCGATGCCCCGCAGCACCTCCACCACGTCCTCGGCCTGGGCGTAGCGCAGGTAGTGTACCTGGGTGTTGCCCGCCGCCACCGGGGTGTCCAGCCGCGTGATCAGCGCGCGCAGCCGAACCCGGCGCTCCGGGTCTCCGGACAGGATGATCGCGTTGGCGCGCTCGTCCGCGATCACGCGCACCTGGCCGCGCGGCGGCCCCTCTCCCCCCGCCCCGGTCTCCAGTTCCCGCAGCTGGTTGGCCAGCGAGGTGGCCCGGCCATGGCGCAGTTCGATCACCTCGTAGCCGTCGGATACCGGCTGATCGATGCGTGCGATGAGATCGCGCAGGCGGCGCACGTTCGCCACGCTGTCCGAGACCAGCAGCGAGTTGCTCTCGGTGGCGGCGGCGAGATGGCCGCCCTGCGGCACCAGCGGGCGCAGGATCGGCACCAGCTGGGCCGCGCTCACGTGCTCGGTCTGGATCACGTGGGTCACGATGTCGTCGGCGCGCAGCGGGTCCTCCGCGAACAGGTTCGGTACCTCGGCCTGCTTCGCCTGAACGTCCGGCACGATCTTGGTGGCCGCGTCGCCGGGCACGGCCGCGAAGCCGTAGACCTTGAGCACGCCGAGGAAGAGATCGAGCAGTTCGTCGCGCTCGACCGGGCGCCCGGAGACCACGCTCACGCGTCCGCGCACCCGCGGGTCGACGATGAAGTTGGTGCCGGTCTCCTCCGCGACCAGGTCGATCAGGGTCTGGATCTCGGCATCGCGCAGGTTAAGCGTCAGCGTGTCGGAGGACGCGGCCGCCGGGAACAGCCCGGTGACCGCGAGAACCAGCAGCATCTTCAGCAGTCTCTTCGCCATCGGCACACTCAATCAATCAGCTGGATGCTCAGGGGCAAGGCCTGACCCTCGCGTTCGACCACGATGCTGACCTGGCTCTGACCGGCCAGGTCCGCGAGGAGTTGATCCGTGTCCTCGATGCTGGACAGGGGCATGCCGTTCACCGAGGTAATCACGTCACCCGGGCGCAGTCCCGCCTGCTGGAACTGGCGTGCGTTGCGGGTCGGGCGCACCTCCAGGCCGTGCAGCGCACCGTTTTGCATCACCGGCCGGGCACGCACCGCCTGCAGCAGACGTTCCGGATCCTCCAGCCACTCGGAACGCTGGATGCGCGGCTCGTCGGCGTCGCCGGATGTGTTCGCGGCCGGTGTTGCGCGGGCTGGGGGGGCGGCATCGCCTGTTCCGTTGGTGGTGCCGTCCGCGCGCGGCAGCCACAGCGTCTCGTAGGCGCCGTCCCGCTCCAGGATCACCCGATCCGGGTGAATCCGGTGCAGCCGGGCCTGGCCGCCGGCGATCGTGTCGCCGATGCCGTACAGCTGCTCCGGGCTGTCCCGCTCGGCGATGATCGCCTTGCCCTGTTCCGGCGCGTCGCCCGCGAAAAGGCCCAGCAGCCGCAGACGCAGCCGGGTTTCCGGTGCCACCACCGGCTCCGGTGTCGCGCGCTCCCCGAGCTCGCCAAAGAGCGGCATCTCCGCGACCCGTGCCAGCGGGGACTCCTGGGAGACCGGCTCGGACGGGGCCACCTCCGCGGTCGAGATGTCCGCCGTGACGGGCGGCCGGACGTCCGGCGCGAGCACCTGCCAGGTCAGCTGCGCCGCCATCACGCCGGCCGCCACGATCAGCAGCAGGGTGAGCGCGCGCGGCAGCATCGATGGCGGATTGGCTGCGATCGCCAGCATCTCCGTTCAGGGCCTCCGGCAAAACGTCGGGGGACCCGAGGGTCTCCGGTGAGGCGGCTTGCCGGGACGCGTCGGGAAGGTGAGATGGACGGGGTTCACAGCCCCAATGTAGCAGAGCCGGGGCCGAAAAAAACGGCCGTTTTCAGGCCGTTTTCAGGGTGCGGCAGGCGTCCTGCGCTGGAGTCAGTGCCTTACGGGAAATACCTGCGATGAATTCGTAGGGTGGGCCAAGCGCCGCGGGCCCACCGGT
>NZ_JAWLHP010000084.1:0-1744 GCF_041690275.1 Thioalkalivibrio sp. | reverse complement strand
CGTAGGGTGGGCCAAGCGCCGCGGGCCCACCGGTATGGTCGCGGCGGTTTTTGGTGGGCACACTTCGTTTTGCCCACCCTACGGCCGCTGTCTGCAGCGCCTTCTGCCGCTTGCGGGGGCTGCTCGGCGCTCAGGCGCTCTCCGGCACCTTCTCCAGCAGCAGGCTGTGGCCGGTCATCGTCTTCGGCTGCGGCACGCCCATCAGCGCCAGCACCGTGGGCGCGACGTCGGAGAGCCCGCCGCCGGTGGTCAGGCGCCAGCGATCGCCATCCATCACCATGCACATCACCGGATACGTGGTGTGCTGGGTGTGCGGGTCGCCGGTGACCGGGTCCACGTATTCGTCGCAGTTGCCGTGGTCGGCGGTCACGATCACCGAGTAGTTCCGCTCCCGGGCGGTGTCCAGCACGCGGCCGACCTCGGCGTCCAGCGTCTCCACCGCCTGGATCAGCGGTTCGCGCATCGCGGTGTGGCCCACCATGTCGCCGTTCGCGAAGTTCACCAGCACGAACCCGTAGCGCCCGCTCTCGATCGCCTTGATGGTCTCGTCGGCAACCTCGCGCGCGCTCATCTCCGGCTTCTCGTCGTAGGTGTCGACATTGGGCGAGGGGACCATCACCCGGTCCTCGCCGGCCACCGGATCCTCCTGGCCACCGTTGAAGAAGAAGGTCACGTGGGCGTACTTCTCCGTCTCCGCGCAGTGAAACTGCGGGATGCCGGCCGCCGAGATCACGCCGCCCAGCGTGGTGGACGGACGCTCGGGCGGAAACGCGATCGGCGCGAGGAAGCGCGGCTCGTACTCGGTGAGACAGGTCACCCCCACCGGGTGGAAATCGCCCCGGTCGAAGCCCACGCACTTCTCCATCGCCAGCGCCGCGGTGAGCTGGCGCGGACGGTCGTTGCGGAAGTTGAACAGCACGCAGGCGGCCTCGGGGCCGAGCGGCAGCGGTTCCCCGACGATGCGCGGCTTGATGAACTCGTCCGTCTCGTCGGTCGCGTAGGCGGCCTCGATTGCCGCCTTCGCGCTCTCCGCCGGCTCGCCCTCGGCGAAGGCAATCGCCCGGAACGCGCGCTCGGTCCGGCCCCAGCGCTTGTCGCGGTCCATCGCGTAATAGCGCCCGCAGACGGTCGCGATGCGCCCGCCCGCCGCTTCCAGGTGCTGCTCCAGCTCCGGCAGGTAGTTCAGCGCCGAGCGCGGCGGCGTGTCGCGACCGTCCGTGATCATGTGCACGATGGGCTGCACCTGCTGTTCGCGGCAGATCTCGATCAGCGCCAGCAGGTGCCGGATGTGGCTGTGCACGCCGCCGTCGGATACCAGGCCGATCAGGTGCAGCGGTTCGTTGCGCGAGCGCGCCGCGGCGGCCGCGCTGACCAGTGCGTCGTTGTGCAGGAAGCTGCCGTCCTCGATCGAGTCGTCGATGCGCACCAGGTCCTGGCGCACGATCGCGCCGGCGCCCAGGGTCAGGTGCCCCACCTCGGAGTTGCCCATCTGTCCGGCCGGCAGGCCGACCGCGCGGCCGGACGCGTCGATCGTGGTGTGCGAGTGCGTGGACAGGTATTCGTCCAGGCGCGGGGTGTCGGCCTCGGCGAAGGCGTTGTTGGCCTTGCTCGGGTTCACGCCGACGCCGTCCATGATGATCAGTACCACCGGGCGCCGCGGAGCGGGTCGTGGTTCAGGCATGTCGTATCCAGTGCGTTGGCTGTCAGGCCGCCTATGTTAACAACCACGCGCGCGAAGATGCGG
>NZ_JAWLHP010000083.1:0-9196 GCF_041690275.1 Thioalkalivibrio sp. | reverse complement strand
GGGGAGGCGAGCCCTCTCGCCGATGCCGGCGCCGGGGAGGATCGGCCAGGCGGCTGGTCTCCTGCACCTTCTCGCTCTCAGGCCTCCACGCGCAGTGCCGGCACCAGCGGCATGCGTGCAAGGCGCCACGCCGGGTAGATGGAGGCGAGCAGGGCCGCCCCCAGCCCGAGCGCAAGATTCTCCGCCAGTGGCAGCCCCGGCAGCAGCACGTCCATGCGCCAGCCGAAGGCCTCGCGGTTGATCACCTCGATCAGCATCCAGCCCATGCCGAGACCCAGCGGGATCGCCGCCACCGCGGCAAACAGGCCGAGCAGTGCCCCCTGCAGGAAGACCAGGCGGACCACGCCGTCCGGCAGGAGTCCCGTGCTCCGCAGCACCGCGTACTCGCGCGCCCGCTCCATCTGCAGCGCGACCAGCGCGCTGAGAATGGCCACGAAGGCGACCACGAGGGTGATCACGCGCAGCAGGTGGGTGATCGCGAAGGTGCGGTCGAAGATCGCCATCGATTCGGCCTCGATCGCGCCGGGCCGGGTGACCATCGCGGGTTCCGGCTGCTCCGCGAGCCAGCGGTCGAGCCGATCCTCCAGCGCCTGCAGCGGCACGCCGGGCGCCGCAATCAGGCCCATCGACACGAATCCCGGAGGCTCGCCCTGATAGAAGCGTTCCGCGCGGATCAGCACCATTCCGCCGGGATTGCTGTAGTCCCGGTAGATCCCGGCCACCTCGAAGGCGCGGCGCCCGGACGGCGTTGCGATCTCGAGACGGTCGCCCACGCCCAGTTCCTGGTGCGCCGCGAAGCCTTCGGTGATCAGCACCGCGTCATCGCCCCGCAGCCGGTCGTCGAGTCCCGCCACGCGGCCGCGGACCAGCGGCAGGTGATCGAGCCAGTCCGCGTGCGGATCGAGCAGGAACAGCTTGATCATGCCGCGATCGGAGACCGCGTCCGCGGTTGCCCCCGTGCTGACCGAGGCCACCTCCGGCCAAGCCGCGATGGTCCGCGCCCAGGCACCCGGCAGCCGCGTGCCGCCGCGCGCGGAGGCGGGGCTGGCCGACACCACGTAGACGTCCGAGGTCAGCGTCTGCCCGAGCCAGTCGGAGACACTCACGCGGAAGCTGCCCACCAGCACGCTGACCCCGATCGCGGCCGCCAGCGCCAGCGTGAGCGCGACCACCGCCGGACCACTGCGGGACAGCCCGCGCTCCAGGCTCCTGACCGCGATGCGCGGGAGCGGCGACTCCTGCCGCTCGGAGGCCAGCCCACCCAGCCCGCGCAGCCCCACCGCGAGGACCCAGGGCAACATCAGCAGGAAACCGGTGATCATCAGGAACAGGGCCACGAAGCCGCCGACCAGCGCACCGAGACCCAGCGCGGCCACGGCCGCGCCGAGCAGCAGGACCCCGATGCCGGCGACCAGCAGAAAGCGGGCAAGCCTGCGGCCGCGCCGTTCCAGTGCCGCGCGCCCGGACCCGCCGACACCACGCTCCTGCGCCGCCTCCCAGGCCGGCGCCAGCGCGGATACCAGGGACAGACCCAGGCCCAGCGCGACCACCGCGGCCAGGGCCAGAGGACGCGGCTCCACCGCCGTGACGGCCACCGCGAAGAAGTGATCCGATACCGTCAACGCCACCTGCTCGACCAGTGCCTGGGCCAGAACGACGCCCGCGACCGCGCCGAGCAGGGTCCCCAGCAGCCCGACCAGCAGCGCCTCGATCAGGACCACCGCCATCACCTGCTGGCGGCTGACCCCGATCAGACGCAGGTCACCCAGCACCTGCAGCCGGCGCAGGACGGAAAAGGTCTGGGTGTTGTAGATCAGGAAGGCCGCGATCAGCAGGGCCAGCAGGCTCATCGCGGTGAGATTGATCCGGAAGGCCTGGGCGAGTTCGCGCGCCGCGGCGTCCCGCGCCGCGACCGGCACCAGATCGAGCCCGGCGGGAAGGGCGGCCTCGAGCGCCGCCGGGGCGTCTGGTCGATCGAGCCGGGCATCGATACGGTCCAGCCGGCCGACACGGTCCAGCAACAGTTGCGCAGTGGCGATGTCCGCGATCCACACCCGTGCATCGTCGCCCGCCTCCGGGGCCGCAAGCACGGTCACCTCGCGTGTGCCGGCCGGAGTGATCAGCGAGACCCGATCCCCGCCTCCCTGGGTGGACTGCAGGTCCAGCCATTGCGGTGGCACCAGCACGGTGCCGGGCTCGGTGAGCAGCCGCTGGATCGGTGCTGCGCCGAAGCTTGCCGCCCCCTCGCGAAACGGGGCCTCCGCCAGCGGATCGATACCGAGCAGGTAGATCGTCTCGCCGGACTCCAGCCGCAGCGGTCCCTCGACGATCGGCGCAAGATCGCGCCAGCCCTGCAGCCGCAGGTCGCGGTAGTGGCCCTCGGGGAATCCCTCCACCGGACCGAGCACCTGGTGGGTGGCCGCCCCGGCCACCTCGATCATCGAACGATCGAAGGCCCGTTGCGCCGACTGGTTCGCGAGGTCCACGGCCAGCACGACGGCCACCGCAATGACCACGCCGAGTATCGTCAGCAGGCGTTGCAGCGGATGGCGCGTCCAGTCGCGCAGCCAGGCGCGCAACAGCAGGGCGTTTCCGGTCATGGGTGCCTTCGGGAGCGTCGCGCCCCCTCCCCACCCCCTCCCCCGCAAGCGGGGGAGCGACCTGACCCGACTCCGCCGTCTGCGGCGGAGGGGCGTGGCGTCACGGTCATGCCTCGCCTCCGGCCAGCAAGCGCCCGTCGACCATGCGCAGCGTGCGATCCAGCCGCGCCGCCAGCGACTCGCTGTGCGTAACCATCAGCAGCGCGGCTGCCGACTCCTGCACCTGGTCCAGCAGCAGCTGAAACACCGCGTCGCCGGTCCTCGAATCCAGGTTTCCGGTGGGTTCGTCGGCAAGGATCAGGATCGGCCGATGCACCAGTGCCCGGGCGATCGCGACCCGTTGCTGCTCGCCGCCGGAGAGCTGCTCCGGATAGCGATCCGGTTTGTCGGCCAGTCCGACCCGTTCGAGCTGCACGCCCGCCCGCGCGCGGGCCTCTGCGCCCCGGGCCGTCCCGGACAGCTCGAGCGGCAGCGCCACGTTCTCCAGGGCGGTCAGGGTGGGAATCAGGTGGAAGGCCTGAAACACGATCCCCATCCGCTGGCGGCGAAGCAGCGTCCGCTCGCGCTCGCTGAGGGCGCCCAGCTCACTGCCTGCGATCCGCACCGTGCCACCACTCGGCCGTTCGAGGCCACCGGCCAGGTGCAGCAATGTGGACTTGCCACTGCCGCTCTCGCCGACGATCGCGACCCGCTCCCCACCCGACAGGGTCAGGTCGACCGCGTTCAGGACCGTCGCGGAGCCCGCGCCGCCGCGATAGGCGAAACCGAGGGATCGGCACTCGAGGACCGTACTGGGCTGCGTTGTCATTCCTCTTTCCGGGTCGACCTCTGCGGAGGGACCCCGGCGTCCGGTTTTGGTTCGGGGTTCCGGGGTGCTGCGGTTGGTCGTGGCGCGGAAGGCAGGTCCGCGGCGCTTGACCCACCCTGCCTGGAGAGGGACACCGTACTCCCCCGACCGCCTGGGTCAAGCACAACGGGGACCACCATGCAAAACGAGACCACCCCGGAGCCACCCGGGCGCGATGCCGGGGTCATCCCGGTTTCGCCCGCAGCGGTCCTCCGTTACAATCTCGCCGCTATCCGATGATTGGGTATCTGCCTTGAAACGCAACCGACGCAGTCGATCTAGTCAAGCCCTGCGGTAGCAGACCTCTCCTGGTTCGGTCTTCTTCTGCAGGGCACGTGGAAGTTGGGCCGGGCCTTCGTGTGATTTCCCCGCGATCTCGCTGCCTGAAGCCGCCCCGCCCCTGGTGGAGGCAAGGCCGAAGGAAGCGCTGATCGGCACACCGTTCCCGCGCCAGACTCCGAGGGGGCGCCGCAACCGGCGCGAGCCACGTTCCGGTCGCGGCCCGGAACGGCCAGGAGATGGGCATGGAACACAACCTGGAACAGTTCGTCGTCGAGATCCAGGAGCTGCTGCGCCTGGACGATCGCGACGCGCTTCAGGAGACGCTCGACTTCATGCGCGTCCAGGACATCGCCTGGGTGCTGATGGAGCTCTCCAGCGACGATGTCCCCGCCGTGTTCAACCGCCTGCCGCCCGGGCGCAAGGCGGACGTCTTCGGCTATCTCGACCTTGAGTACCAGGTCCGGCTGCTCGCCGCGACACCGCGTGCCGACGCCCGCTTCCTGCTCTCGGAGATGGACACCGACGACCTCACCGCGCTGCTGCAGTCGCTGGACGAGGACGAACTCCGCGAGTACCTGCGGCTGCTGCCCTTCCGCGCCATCCGGCGAGCCCTGAAGCAGCTCAACTACCCGGAAAACTCGGTGGGCCGGGTGATGTCATCGGACGTGGTGGCGGTGGAACCGGACTGGAGCATCTGGCGGGCCCTGGCGTTCATTCGCCGCAATGCCGACGAGCACTCGAACAACGTGATCTTTGTGGTCGATGCGGATCGCCGGCTGCTGGCCGCCGTGCCGATCCGGCATTTCCTGCGTGGACGGCCCGTTGATCCGGTCGCGACATTGCTGCAGGACGCCTCGCCGGTGTCCGTATCGGTACTGGAGGAGCCCACCGAGGCCGCGCGCCTGATCCAGCACTACGATCTCGAGACGCTCCCGGTGGTCGGCGAGGACGGTGTGCTGCTCGGCGTCGTTACCGTCGACGACGTGGTGGACCTGCTGGAGGCCGAGTCAACCGAGGACTTTCACAAGATGGGCTCGGTCGGCAGCCTCACGCTGAGCCTGCAGACCGCGAGTCCCGTGCTGCTCTTCCGCAAGCGCGTCGGCTGGCTGCTGGTGCTGGTCGCCTTCAATACCATGGGCGGCTACGTGATCTCTCGCTACGAAGAGGCGATCGAGACGCTGGTGGCCCTGGTCTTCTTCCTGCCGCTGATCATCGCCTCCGGGGGCAATGCCGGCGCGCAGAGTTCCATGCTGATGGTCCGCGCGATCGCGACCGGCGAGGTCACCGCCCGTGACTGGCTCAAGCTCTGGGGCAAGGAGATCGGCGTCTCCGTCGCGCTGGGCCTAACGATGGGCCTCGCCGTGTCGCTGATCGGGCTGTGGCGGGGCGGATACGAACTGGCGCTGCTGGTTGCAACCGCCATGACCCTGATCGTGGCCGCGGCCAGTGTCGTCGGCATGCTGCTGCCGATCATCCTGAGCCGGCTCAAGCTGGACCCGGCGACCGCCAGCGTGCCGCTGGTCACGTCGCTGGCGGACATCTTCGGCATCCTGATCTATTTCACGCTGGCGGTGGGAATCTTCAACATCGCCGTGGGCGGGGTCTGACCTCATCACCATGAACACCGTCGTCCAGGAGGACCCGACCCTCGCGGATGTCCTGCGCGAGACGCTGGATCAGGGGGATGCCGACCGCCTGCGGGAGCTGGTGGACGCTCACGCCGGGCAGGACATCGCGCACGCGC
Organism: Thioalkalivibrio sp.; assembly: GCF_041690275.1. NCBI lineage: Bacteria > Pseudomonadati > Pseudomonadota > Gammaproteobacteria > Chromatiales > Ectothiorhodospiraceae > Thioalkalivibrio > Thioalkalivibrio sp. The sequence continues at coordinate 3,723 of NZ_JAWLHP010000083.1, read as the reverse complement.
TGACCAAACTGCCCCGCCAGCAGTGGCAACGCCTGCTCGAGCGTCTGGACCATGAGCACGCGGCTGATATCTACGCGCATCTGCCCACCGAGCAGCAGACGCTGCTGCTGGAGGAGCTCGAACACGACCAGGCGACCCGCCTGATCGGACAGCTCTCCTACGATGATGCGGCGGCGGTGCTGCATGAACTGGAGGACGAACACGCCGGCACGATCCTGAGCGCGCTGCCCGAAGACGACCAGCGGGTGCTCAATGCGCTGCTTGCCTACCCCGAGGAGAGCGCCGGACGGATCATGACGCCGGAGTACGCGACCGTGCGGCCCGAATGGACGGTGGAAGAGGCGCTGGATCACCTCCGCGAACACAGCGACATCGCGGAGACGGTGAACACCATCTTCGCCGTCTCACCGGGGGGGCAGCTGCTGGGCTGGGCGCGACTGAAGGACCTGCTGCTGAGCCGCCCCCGCGCACGCGTCGAGACGGTCCTGCGTATGGACATCATCAGCATCGAGGCCCACGAGGACCAGGAAGAGGCGGCTCGGCGGATCAGCCACTATGACCTCGACGTGCTGCCGGTGGTCGATGAACACGGCGCAATCCTCGGGATCATCACCGTGGACGATGTGCTCGACATCATCCGCGACGAGACCACCGAGGACTTCCATCGCATGGCGGCCGTGTCCGACCTCCCGCTCTCCATGCGCGAGGCCAGCATGCGCCTGCTCTATCGCAAGCGCGTCGGCTGGCTGGTGATCCTGGTCGCGGTGAACATCCTGTCCGGGGCCGCCATCGCCTTCTTCGAGGCGTCGATCGAGGCCGTTGTGGCCCTGGTCTTCTTCCTCCCGATGGTCATCGCCACCGGGGGAAATGCCGGGGCCCAGGCCTCGACCCTGATGGTGCGCGCCCTGGCAACCGGCGACATCCAGATGCGGGACTGGTTGCGTCTGGGAACGAAGGAGGTCCTGGTCGCCACGGCCCTGGGATTCGCGATGGCGGCCGCCATCTGGCTCGCCGGCAACTGGCTGGGCGACTTCGCGGTCGCGAACGCCATCGCGATCGCGATGTTCCTGGTGGTGCTGTTCGGCTCGATGTTCGGGATGACGCTGCCGTTCATTCTGACCCGCCTGAAACTCGATCCGGCAACCGCCAGCGCCCCCCTGATCACCTCGGTGGTGGACGTGATCGGGATCATCATCTACTTCGGCGTCGCGACCGCGATCCTGCAGCTCCACTAGCGAGCCGGCCGCGCCCGGCAGGCGGCCGTCGAAGCCTCCGCGCCCCCCGGGGACAGATTTTGAATCTGTCCCCTTTCGCTCCTGTCCCCGTTCGCTCCGCTGCCCCTGCAGAGAGACGGTCGCGCCCTCACGCACCGGCATGGTTCCAGAACGCGACGATCAGCACCCAGATGCCGATGAATGCGAAGATCCCCGCGCTCAGCCGCTGCATCAGCCGCGCGGGGATTCTCGTGGCATAGCGGTGTCCGATCCAGATTGCGGGCGCATTGGCCACGACCATGCCCAGCGTGCTTCCGGCGACCACCCAGGCCACGGTCTCGAAGTTGGCGGCCAGCGCCGCGGTCGCGACCTGGGTCTTGTCACCCATCTCCATCAGGAAGAACAGGACGAAGGTGGTGAAGAACGCGCCGCGCACCGAGACCGCGGGTGGACGCTCGCCCTCGTGATCGCCTTGAAGCGTCCAGGCCGCCATCGCGAGAAACCCGAGGCCGACGATCCACGCGATGACGTGGTCCGGAAGCAGGCGGGACACCCACATACCGGCGACCGCAGCCAGACCGTGATTGGCCGCCGAGGCGACGAACACGCCCCAGAACACGGGCCAGGGTCTGCGGAAGCGGGCACTGAGCGTCAGCGTGATGAACTGCGTCTTGTCGCCGATCTCGGCGATCGCGACCGTGAACAGTGCCAGAAGGAAGATCTCCATGGGGGCTCCCAAGGGGTCGGAGGGCGAACACCAGTGGCACCGCCGCCGGCCCGACCCGGTCCCGACGCGGATACCACAGGTCTCGCCAAGCCCAGCCGGGCCGCACGCGCCATGACCATCGGTCAATTGTGTTGACGCGCACTCCCGGCATCGCGCCGGGACGGCTACTCCCCTGAAGCGCATGCGATGTTAGGGGGGGCCGGCGCAGATTTCAAATCGGCCCCGGAGGGGGAGTTTTGCAACGCTTCGCTTGCGGCGGGAGAATGGCCTTCTCACCAACGGACTTCACCAGGCCATGAACGCGATTCCTGCCCGGCACCGGACCACCCCCGTACGGGTCGGCCACGTCACCGTCGGCGGGGACGCGCCGGTCGTGGTGCAGTCGATGACCAACACCGACACCGCGGATCCGGTCCGCACCGCAATCCAGGTGGCGGAACTGGCGCGTGCCGGCTCCGAGATCGTGCGCATCACCGTGAATACCGAGGAGGCGGCCGCTGCGGTTCCGGAGATTCGCGAGCGTCTGGACGGCATGGGGCTGGACGTGCCGCTGGTCGGGGACTTTCACTTCAACGGCCACAAACTGCTGGCGAAATACCCGGCCTGCGCGGAGGCCCTGGCCAAGCTGCGCATCAATCCCGGCAACGTCGGCAGGGGCTCTAGGCGCGACGCGCAGTTCGAGGCGATGATTGAGGTCGCCTGCCGCTACGACAAGCCGGTGCGCATTGGCGTGAACTGGGGGAGTCTCGATCAGGCGGTGCTCGCGCGCCTGCTCGACGCGAACGCCTCCCGCCCGGACCCGCTCCCGCTTGAGGACGTGACCCGCGAGGCGCTGATTGCCTCCGCGCTCGAGAGCGCCGCCCAGGCCGAGGCCATCGGCCTGCCGCACGATCGCATTGTGCTGTCGGCCAAGGTCAGCGGGGTGCAGCCGCTGATCCGCGTCTACACGGACCTGGCCGCCCGCTGCGACTACCCGCTGCATCTCGGGCTGACCGAGGCCGGAATGGGCGTGAAGGGCATCGTCGCCTCCACCGCCGCGCTGGCGGTGCTGTTGCAGCAGGGCATTGGCGACACCATCCGCATCTCGCTGACACCGGAACCGGGCGGTGACCGCACCCAGGAGGTCCTCGTCGCGCAGGAGATCCTGCAGAGCCTCGGTCTGCGCAGCTTCCTGCCCGCGGTGATCGCCTGCCCGGGTTGCGGCCGCACCTCGAGCGACTATTTCCAGAAACTCGCGCAGGACATCCAGGGCTTCATCCGTCACCAGATGCCGGACTGGAAGAAGCGCTATCCCGGCGTCGAGGAGATGACCGTTGCGGTGATGGGCTGTGTGGTGAACGGCCCGGGGGAGAGCCGGCACGCGAACATCGGCATCAGTCTCCCGGGCACCGGCGAGGTCCCGGTCGCACCGGTCTACGAGGATGGCGAAAAGACCGTGACCCTGAAGGGCGACCGGATCGCGGAGGAATTCCAGGCCCGCGTCGAGGCCTACATCGAACGGCGGTTCGGGCAGAGCCCATAGGCCGAGCCGGTTCGCCGTTGGCTCGAAACACGGGCCAAACGGCCGGCCTTGCAGGATTTGTCCCGGCCTCGTGGGAGGCGAGCCCTCTCGGCGAGCGGGCGCCGGAGATTGTCGCCCAGGGGCTGGCCTCCTACGGCATTCGTCCCATAGGAGCGGCCCTTGTGGGAGCGGCCTCTGGCCGCGATGGCCCCAGGCACCCACGGCAACGCCGCATCGCGGCTGGAAGCCGCTCCTACAGGCCCGGCCCTGGTGGGAGCGGC
>NZ_JAWLHP010000082.1:3486-9320 GCF_041690275.1 Thioalkalivibrio sp. | reverse complement strand
CTTCGGGGGTTTGTGGGCACGGCGTCATTGGCCGGAGGGGGCGGGTTCTCGCAGCCGGGCGAGGGCCCAGGCGGTGTGTTCACGGACCAGCGCGGAGGCGTGCTGTGCCCTTCTTTCGAGGGCGCTGATGGCTTCGGGGGTGGCCGGGCCGTTGCCCAGCGCGACCGCGATGTTGCGCAGCCAGCGCTCGTGGCCGATGCGGCGGATGGCCATGCCCTCGGTGTGGCGCAGGAAGGTGGCTTCGTCCCAGCCGAAGAGCGCCACCAGGGACGGCGCATCCAGCCCGTGGCGGACCGCGAAGTCCGGCTCCACGCTGATGTGCGCAAACCGGTTCCAGGGACAGACCAGCTGGCAGTCGTCGCAACCGTAGATCCGGTTCCCGAGCAGCGGACGCAGATCCTCGGGGATCGGGCCCCGGTGTTCGATGGTCAGGTAGGAGATGCAGCGCCGCGCATCCAGATCCCACGGCCCGCGAAAGGCCCGGGTGGGGCAGACCTCCAGGCAGGCGGTGCAGCTGCCGCAGTGGCCCTCGCCTCCCGTGTCCACTGGCAGCGGCAGGTCGGTGAAGAGCTCGCCGAGAAAGAACCAAGACCCCGCCGCGCGGGCCAGCAGGTTCGTGTGCTTGCCGATCCAGCCGAGGCCGGCCTGCTCGGCCAGTGCCTTTTCCAGCACCGGGGCGCTGTCCGTGAAGGCCCGGTAGCCGAAGGGGCCGATCTCCCGTCCGATCCGGTCCGCCAGCTGCTGGATCCGCTTGCGCAGCAGCTTGTGATAGTCCCGCCCCAGCGCGTAGCGCGAGATGTAGGCCTGACCGGGATTCGCCAGTACGCCCTCGGGGTCGGCGGCGGCCGGCGGCAGATAATCCATGCGCAGGCTCACCACGCGCAGCGTGCCGGGAACCAGGGCCTCGGGCTCCCGGCGCAGGTGGGCGTGGCGGGCCATCCAGTCCATCTCGCCGTGCGAGCCGCGCTGCAGCCAGCGATCGAGATGGTCGGCATGCACTCCGACGCTGGCCGGGCTGATGCCGACCGCCTGGAACCCCAGTTCCCGTCCCCAGCGGCGGATGCGTTCGGCCAGCTCGCGGCATTGGCTTTGCGACATGGATTGCGGCACGATCGGGCGGAGGCCTCCTCGAGGTGTTGTGCACCATGGATGATGAACCGATGAACGTGCCCATTGCCAACCGCCTCTACGGAGAGGACGGAATGCGCGAGCTGGACCAGCGAGCGATGGCCCTGCCGGGTCTTGGCGACGGCGCACTGATGGAGCGCGCCGGCGAGGCCCTGCTGCAGGCGCTGACGGATGCCCACCCCGAGGCGCGCCGGGTCGGCGTGCTCTGCGGCCCCGGCAACAATGGCGGCGATGGCTTCGTGCTGGCGCGGCTGGCCGCGGCGGCGGGTCTGGAGGTGGTCGTCCATGCCGGTGCGCCGGGCCCGCGCAACGACTCCGACGGCGAGCGGGCCCGGCAGGCATGGACGGGCACCGGAGGCGCGATCGAGCCGCTGGAGACCTTTGCGCCGGAAGGTGCCGAGGTGTGGGTCGACTGCCTGTTCGGCATCGGCCTGCGGCGCCCGATCGAGGGCATTCACGCCGAGGTGATCGACAGCCTCAACGGCTCCGGGCGGCCGGTGCTCGCCGCGGACGTGCCCTCCGGGATCAACATCGACACCGGTGCCGTTCTTGGCGTCGCGGCACGCGCCACACGGACCCTGACGATGATCGCGGACAAGCTCGGGCTGCACACCGGCGCCGCGGTGGATCATTCCGGGCGGGTGCGGGTGGCGGGACTCGGGCTGCCGCCCGACATCCACGCCGATGTGCCCTGGCTTGCCTCGCGCGCGGGCGCCGAGGGCCTTCCGTATCCGCTTCCTCCCCGGCGGCCGGGTGCCCACAAGGGCGACTGCGGCCACCTGATGGTGGTCGGGGGTGCCCCGGGTTATTCCGGGGCGGCGCGCCTGGCCGCGGTGGCGGGCCTGCGTGCCGGGGCCGGGCGGGTGACGCTGGTCACCCACCCGGAGCATGCGGCCTTCGCCAACCTGGAACGCCCGGAGCTGATGGTGCGCGCGGTCTCCGCGGCGCGCGAGCTGCAGACACTGCTATCGGGCGCCGATGCAGTGGCCGTGGGTCCGGGCCTTGGGCAGGCATCCTGGGGCCGGGCCCTCTGGCAGGTGGTGGCGGACTGGTCCGGCCCGCTGGTGGCCGATGCCGATGCGCTGAATCTGCTCGCGCTGGCACCGCGCCGGCGTCCGGACTGGGTGCTGACCCCGCACCCGGGCGAGGCCGCCCGGCTGCTCGGAAGCAAGGCGTCCGCGGTGAATGCGGATCGTCCGGAATCGCTTCGCGGGCTTGCGGACCGCTTCGGCGGTGTGGTGCTGCTGAAGGGAGCGGGCACGCTGGTCTCCGGGGGGCCCGAAGACCGGCCGGTCTGCATCACCGGGGGGCACCCGGGCATGGCAACGGCCGGCATGGGCGACGCGCTGACCGGCATCATCGGGGCCCTGCTGGCGCAGGGCATGGACACCGGCCCCGCGGCGGCGGCCGCGGCGGCCTGGCACGTGGCCGCCGCGCAGCATGCCGCGCAGCGGCTCGAGGGGGAACGCGGCATGCTCGCGGGCGACGTGATCGCCGCGCTGCCGGCCAGCGCCGGCGGCCTGTCCTGATGGCGGACAGCGGACTGTTTCTCGCGGATGCGGAGGCCACGGAGCGTGCGGGGGCGAGGCTCGCGCGCTGCCCCGGCCTGGAGCGGGTGCGGCAGATTCATCTGCAGGGCGATCTCGGCGCCGGCAAGACGACGCTGGTGCGCGGCTTCCTGCATGAGCTGGGTCACCCGGGGGCGGTGCGCAGTCCGACCTACACCCTGCTCGAGCCCTACGAGTTTCCCGGGCTGACGGTGCTGCATTTCGACCTGTATCGCGTTGCCGATCCGGACGAGCTGGAATACCTCGGCGTGCGCGAGCAGAGCGACGAACGCACGCTCTGGCTGGTGGAGTGGCCGGACCGGGGCGCGGGCTGGCTCCCCGAGCCGGAACTGGTGGTCGGTCTCTGGCAGGAGGGCGCCGGGCGACGGCTGCGGTTCTCGGGTCCGGAGGCAAGGCGCATCGCCCCGGAGTTCGAGAACTTCCAATGATTTAGGCGGATTCGCCGGTATCTCGCTCATAAGGCGGGAATTTCCGGCTTGCATTTTCACGCGGAAGGTCCACAATGTAAGCAGAACCCCTGATCATAAAGGGATTGTCCGTGGCGAAGATGCACCAACCGGATCACCGCCGGCGGCGATTGCTGCGCGGGCTCGCGGGCCTCGGGCTGCTCGCAACGCCATTGCCGGGCTGGGCAGGGTCCCGGGTGCAGCGGCTGCGAATGTCGGTGGACGGCGACACCACCCGGCTGGTCTTCGACATGGACGGTCCGGCCGACCACACCATATTCACGCTCGACGGTCCGGACCGCGTGGTCGTGGACCTCGCCGACGCGCGGGCGCTGGAGGCGCTGGACGTGGCCTCGAATCCGCGCGCGCTGGTGAAGGGGGTCCGCCATGCCCAGCGCAACGGGAAGGACCTGCGCGTGGTGCTCGACCTGCGGAGGGCCAGCAACCCGCACAGCTTTGTGCTGCTTCCCGCGCAGGGTTCCCCGCACCGGCTGGTGCTCGATCTCACCGAGCGGCCGCGCACGACCGCGGTGGCCAGCAATGTGCCGGAGGCGTCCCCGGATGCCGCCACGGCCTCCCGGGAGCCGCTGCGCGAGGTGGTGGTGGCGATCGATCCGGGGCACGGCGGGCACGATCCCGGTGCGATTGGCCCGGGCGGCACCCGCGAAAAGGACGTGGTGCTGCAGATCGCCCGGCGCCTTGCGGAGCGGATCGAGCGTGAACCCGGGATGCGGGCGGTGCTGATCCGGACCGGGGACTACTTTCTTCCGTTGCGCGAACGGATCACCCGGGCGCGGTCCGCACAGGCGGACGTCTTCATGTCGGTACATGCGGACGCGATCCACGATCGCCGGGTGCAGGGTTCATCGGTCTACATCCTCTCCGAGCGCGGTGCCTCGAGCGAGGCCGCGCGGTTCCTCGCGCAGCGTGAGAACAGCGCCGACCTGCGTCTCGGAGGCGTTCCGATCGAGAGAACGGACGATTCGCTGACCGGCGTGCTGCTCGACCTCGCGCAGAGCGGCAGCCTGGAGGCGAGCCACTCGCTGGCGGCGCGCCTGATCTCCGAGATGCACCGCGTGGGCAAGGTCCGCAAGCCCGAGGTGGAACGGGCGAACTTCGCGGTGCTGCGCTCGCCCGACGTGCCCTCGGTGCTGGTGGAGGCGGCCTTCATCTCGAACCCCTCGGAGGAGCGCAAGCTGCGCACCGCGAGCTTCCAGGGTTCGCTGGCGGACGCGATCCTCACCGGCCTGCGGGCCTATTTCGCGACCCACGCGCCCCCGGGGACGATGATTGCCGAGGGCCGCAACGACCGGCACATCATCCGTCCTGGCGAGACCCTGTCCGTGATCGCCAGTCGCTACCAGATGACGGTATCCGAGCTGCAGGCGGTGAACGATCTCCCGAACGACCGGATCTTCGCCGGCCAGGTGCTGCAGATCCCGCTGCGCGGCAGCTGAATACGGAGCGGCCCGTGCCGCGCCGGCCGGGCCCCGCGCCCGACCCTGCACCGACTCCTGCCCGCAGCCGGGCGCTTTCTGCGGCGCGCGGTTCCGCGGTAGTCTTTGCAGTCGCCGCAGCGGCGCCGGCAGCGGCGTCCCCGGCTCCCACTGCTCCGGACCCGTCGTGCCAATACAGAGGCTTCACCCACAGCTGATCAGTCAGATCGCCGCCGGCGAGGTGATCGAGCGTCCCGCCTCGGTGGTCAAGGAGCTGATCGAGAACAGCATCGACGCCGGTGCGCGCAGGATACGCGTGGACCTGGAGCAGGGCGGGATCCGGCTGATCCGGGTGAGCGACGACGGCAGCGGGATCCCGCGCGGGGAACTGGCGCTCGCACTGTCGCGGCACGCGACCAGCAAGGTCTCGCAGATGGGCGACCTCGAGTCGCTGCGGACGCTGGGATTCCGCGGCGAGGCCCTGCCGTCGATCGCCTCGGTGGCGCGTCTCTTCCTGACCTCCACGCAGACCGGTGCGCGCAGCGGCTGGCGGCTTGCCGGCGACGGGTCGGATGTCTTCAGCGATGTCGAACCCGCGGCACACCCGCCGGGGACCACCGTGGAGGTCCGCGACCTGTTCTTCCGGGTCCCCGCCCGGCGCAAGTTCCTGCGTACGGAGCGCACCGAGTACCTGCACTGCGAGGACGTGGTCCGCACCCATGCGGCGGTCCGGCCGGACATCGGTTTCGAGCTGCGGCACAACGGCCGCGCGGTGCTGGAGCTGCCGGCCACGGGTGCCGACGGGGGCGCGGCGCGGGTAACGGCGCTGCTGGGCGGGGACTTCCCGCAGCATGCCTTCGAGATCGAGCGGGAGGGTTCCGGGCTGAGCCTGCGGGGGTGGCTGGGTGCGCCGACCCGCGCCCGCTCGCAGCCCGACCAGCAGTTCTTCTTTGTCAACGGCCGGCCGGTGCGGGACCGGGTGCTGTCGGCCGCGGTCCGCCGCGCCTACCGCGACGTGCTCTACCACGGACGGCATCCGGTCTTCGTGCTGTTCCTCGAACTCGATCCGTCGGGGGTCGACGTGAATGCCCATCCGGCCAAGCACGAGGTGCGTTTCCGCGAGGGGCGCCTGGTGCACGACTTCATCTTCCAGACGCTGCACCGCGGGCTCGCAGCGGTGCGCCCGGCCAGCGGCGGCCCCGGCGAGGTGCCGGTTCCGGATGCCGCGCCGCTGTCCCCCGCGCCGGGTCCTGCCG
>NZ_JAWLHP010000082.1:0-3386 GCF_041690275.1 Thioalkalivibrio sp. | reverse complement strand
CGGGTCCGCGGCCGGGTCCGCGGCCGGCGCGCCGGTGCCCGCGCGCGACACGCGCTGGGAGTTGCCGCTGCCGCAGGTGGGCGAACCCGCTCCGGGAGTTTCCGGATATGCCCCGGTACCGGGGCCCGGGCCGGATGGCCGCGACCGCGAGGGCGCGCCGCCGCTCGGCTTTGCGCTCGGTCAGGTCGCGGACATCTTCATCCTTGCGGAGAATGCGCGGGGTCTCGTGCTGGTGGACATGCACGCGGCGCACGAACGGGTGACCTACGAACGTCTGAAGCGCGAGTGGCGCGCGGCCCGCGTGACCCGCCAGCCGCTGCTGGTGCCGGAGACCCTCGCGGTCACCCGGGCCGAGGCCGATCTGGTCGAGTCCTCGGTCGGCCTGCTGCGGGACCTCGGCTTCGAACTGGACCGCAGCGGACCCGAGACGGTGCGGCTGCGTGCAGCGCCGGCACTGCTGCAGGGGCGGGATCTGTCCGGGCTGGTTCGGGACCTGCTCGCCGACCTGCGCAATCTCGGGCATGCCGACCGGGCCGAGGCCGCGCTCGATGCGGTATTGAGCACCATGGCCTGCCACGGCTCGGTCCGGGCCGGACGGCGCCTGAGCCTTCCGGAGATGAACCGGCTGCTGCGGGACATGGAAGAGACCGAAAACAGCGGTCAGTGCAATCACGGCAGGCCGACCTACGTCGAGCTGGACCGCCAGGCGCTCGACCGCCTGTTCCTGCGCGGACGCTGAGCCGATGCCGCAGCCGGTGATCCTGCTGATGGGCCCCACGGCCACCGGCAAGACGGCGCTGGCCCTGGAGCTCGCGGAGCGGATCGGCGCCGAGATCGTCAGTGTCGACTCCGCGCTGGTCTATCGGGGCATGGACATCGGCACCGCAAAACCCAGCCGTGCCGAGCGTGCCCGCGTGCCGCACCACCTGATCGACATCCGGGAGCCGGAGCAGACCTGGTCGGCCGCCGACTTTGCGGATCACGCATGGCGGCTGATCGGCGAGATTCACGGACGCCGGCGCATTCCGCTGCTGGTCGGCGGGACCATGCTCTACTTCCGTGCGCTGATCGCGGGCCTGGACCCGATGCCGGCGGTGGACCCGGAGATCCGGGCGTCGCTGCGCGCGCGGCTTCCGGAGCTCGGGGCCGCCGCGCTGCATGCCGAGCTGCGCACGGTGGATCCCGTCTCCGCCGGGCGCATCCATCCCAACGACCCGCAGCGGATCCTGCGCGCGCTGGAGGTCTATCGGGGCACCGGCCGGCCGTTGTCGGCCTTCCAGTCCGGGCGCGTCCAACCCCTGCCGGGTGACTGGCACTGCCTGGCCCTGTTTCCCGAAGACCGGGCCCGCCTGCGCGAGCGCATCGCGCTGCGTTTCGACGCGATGATGGCCGCGGGCTTCGAGAGGGAACTGCGCGAGCTGACGGCGCGTCCGTCTCTGACGGCGGGCCACGCCTCGCAGCGTGCGGTGGGTTATCGTCAGGGCTGGCAGTGGCTGGCGGGCGAGATCGGCTACGAGGCCTTCCGCCAGCGTGCGATCACCGCGACGCGGCAACTCGCCAAGCGCCAGTTGACCTGGCTGCGCGGGATGAACGGCCTGGAAGGCATCGCCGCGGAGGCGGCTCGGCCGGAAGATCTGCTGCGGCGACTCCCGGCGGAGGTCCGTGGTCGGTGATGCGGTATCTTGGTGCGGCGCCGGGCAGGCAATATGCTATGGTTTCTCAAAACCAGGGCTGCACGAAGCGGGCTCGATAACCATAAACCGAAAGGACACCGATCATGGCAAAAGGGCAGATGCTACAAGAACCCTTTCTCAACGCATTGCGCCGGGACCGCATCCCGGTGTCCGTGTATCTGGTCAACGGCATCAAGCTGCAGGGGCAGATCGAGTCCTTCGATCAGTTCGTGGTGCTGCTGAAGAGCGCGGTCTCGCAGATGGTGTACAAGCACGCAATCTCCACGATCGTGCCCTCGCGGCAGGTGCGCCTGCAGCTCGACGGCGAAGAGCCGGCCACGCAGGAGGGCGAATCCTGAACGCATGCCGGACGTGAACGCCCTTGTTTGAGCGTCCCGAAAGCGGCGATCGGGCGCTGCTGGTGGCGCTGGGGATCGGCGAGGTCGCCGATCTCGAGGCCCAGACCGAGGAGTTCCGGGACCTTGCCGAATCCGCTGGGGCGAGCGTCGCCGGCATCATCTCCGGGACGCGGCGTCAGCCCGACCCGCGCTTCTACGTGGGTTCCGGAAAGGCCGACGAGGTGGCGGCCGCGGTGGAGGCAACGGGGGCGGACCTCGTCATCTTCAACCACCCGCTGTCCCCGAGCCAGGAACGCAACCTCGAGCGGCACCTCCGCTGCCGCGTGCTCGACCGCTCCGGCCTGATCCTGGACATCTTTGCCCAGCGGGCGCGCACGCACGAGGGCAAGCTGCAGGTGGAACTCGCCCAGCTCAGGCACATGGCGACCCGCCTGGTGCGTGGCTGGACCCACCTCGAGCGGCAGAAGGGTGGCATCGGACTGCGCGGCCCGGGCGAGACCCAGCTCGAGACCGACCGCCGGCTGCTGGCTGCCCGCATCAAGCACATCGAGAGGCGCCTCGACAAGGTGCGGCGTGCGCGCGAGCAGGGCCGCCAGGCGCGGCGGCGCAACGAGACACCGACGGTCGCGCTGGTGGGCTACACCAACGCCGGCAAGTCCACGCTGTTCAACCGCCTGACCGAGGCGCGGGTGTATGCGGCCGACCAGCTGTTCGCGACGCTGGATCCGACCTTGCGGCGCGTCGATCTCGCCCCGCACCGTTCGGTGATCCTGGCGGACACCGTCGGCTTCATCCGCGACCTGCCGCACGAACTGATCGCCGCCTTCAAGGCCACACTGACCGAGACGCGGGAGGCGGCCCTGCTGCTGCACGTGATCGATGCCGCCGACCCGGAGCGCGACGCCCACATCGCGCAGGTGGAGTCGGTGCTTGACGAGATCGGGGCCGCGGAGGTGCCGGTGTGGCGCATCTACAACAAGATCGACCGCCTGCCCGAGGCCGGTGCGGTGGAACCCGGCCGTTTCGGCGGCGATGCGGTCTGGCTGTCCGCGGCGACCGGCGAGGGCGTGGATGAACTCCAGCAGCGGCTCGCCCGCCACTTCAGCGAAGCGATGTTCAGCGGATGGCTCGAGCTGCCCGCGTCGGCCGGCCGGCTGCGCAGCCGGCTGTTCGCGGAGCGGGCGGTCGAGGCGGAGCAGACCGCTCCCGGGGGCGCGATGCGGCTGCGCCTGAGCCTGCCCGAGCGGCGGCTGCGCGGCCTGCTGCGCGAGGCCGGGCTGGATGAAGATCCCGAGACCCTGCGCGCCGCCTCGGAGTCTGTATGAGGTCCGCCCACAAGACCCGCCTCCAGCCG
>NZ_JAWLHP010000081.1:3604-9324 GCF_041690275.1 Thioalkalivibrio sp. | reverse complement strand
ATCGCCAGCCTCGAGGCCGACAAGTCGGCCCTGCAGGCGGAGTTGGAGAGTGCACAGGCCGATACCGCAGCGGTTCGAGAACAGGCGGCCGAGGCCCTTGCAGCCAGCGAGAGCGAGGTGGCCAGTCTGCAGGCCGCGCTGGCGGCCGCTCAGGCAGAGCTGGCCCGGGTCAGCGACGAACGGGACGCGCTCCAGGTAACCGCGGAACGCGAGCTCGCCGCACTGCGTGCGGTTCTCCCGCCGGAGGAAGGCGGGTCGCTTGACGCCGAGTCCGCCCGCGCCGCCGCAGCCGAACCTGCAGAGACGCTGCGCGAGGCGCACCGGGCGATGCGCCGGAGTGGAGCGGATCGCGAGGCCCTGGAGGCGACGGTCGAACAGGCGGCGTCGGACATGCAGCGCGCACAATCGTTGCTCAGCCGGACCGAGGGCGGAACGCTCTACCAGGTCGGCGAGGGCGAGACCCTGAGCAGCATCGCGGCCCGCTTCTATGGCGAGGGCAATGCCTGGACGCGGATCTACCAGGCCAACCAGCACGTGCTCGAGAATCCCGACCAGGTCTGGCCGGGCACCACGCTGATCCTGCCCTGACCCTGGATTGGCCCCCGGAGCGTCACGGCGCGCCGGGGGCCCTTGCCATCACCCCCTCAGACCCGGGTCCGGCTCAACGCCACCACGGCAATCGCCAGAAACAGCCACAACGGAGCACTGGCCGCGAGCCAGGGGGGCAGATTGTAGACCATGCCCATATGCGTCATCACGCGCATCACCAGCACGAAGCTGATGCCAAGCACCACGCCGATGAACAGCCGGCGCCCCGCTCCCGCTTCGCGCTGACGACCGAACAGGAACGGGATCGCCAGCAACAGCATCACCCAGGTGCTGGCCGGCATGGTCAGACGCTGCCAGAACGCCACCTCGTAGGGCCCCGAATCCAGCCGGTTCTCGCGGAGATAACTGATGTAGGCGAGCAGGTCGAGGGCCGCCATCTGGCGTGGTTCGACCACCAGAACGCCCAGGTACTCCGGTGACAGAAGCCGTTCGACCCGCTCCTCGTCCACCCTCTCGGCCTGAACCCCGGCATCGGATAGCCGGGAGCGCCGGACCCCGGAGAGAGTCCACGCGCCATCGTCGAAGCTGGCTCGCCGGGCCTCGGTGATCGCGGTGACCTGGCCATCCGGGCCGATTTCGATGACCCGGACGTCCGCCAGACGATCACCGGGCAGGACCGCATCGGCGTGCACGATCCGGTTTCCGTCCCGGGCCCAGAGCCCGATGCGGCTGACGCTCAGCCGCTCGTCGAAGGCAAAGGTCTTCAGGTTCTGTCCGCGGGCCTCGGCGCCCGGCGCCACGAGTTCACCCAGCGCGACCATGCCGAGCACCACGATCAACCCGCCCTGAAGCACCCAGAAGACCAGGCGTCCGAGTGTCACCCCGGCCGAGCGCATCGCCGTCAGCTCGCTGTTGGCGGCAAGGTTTCCCAGCCAGAGCAGACCGCCCAGCAGGGCCGCCGTGGGCACCATCTCGTAGATTCGCCGCGGCAGCGTCAGCAGCACGTAGGCGGCGGCCTCCCAGATCCCGTAACCGCCGCGACCGACGTCGCCGAGTTCCGCGATCATCGCGAACACCGCGTCCAGCGCGACCAGCAACAGCAGGGCCAGCAGCGTGCCGGCCAGCACATGGGCGATCACATAGCGGCCAAGGACCGTTGTCATGCCGGGCGCCTCGCGAGCGAATGCATCATGCCGTTCCACATACCGCTGCGCCAGGACAGCACCAGCCACACGGACAGCGGGATCAGGTGGGCCCACCACAGACCGAGCCAGCCCGGCAGCTGGCCGGCCTCCAGCCACGACTTGCCCATGACCAGGAAGTTGGCATAGATCGCGTAGACCAGGATGGCGAGCGGCAGGCGTGCATAGCGGCCGCTGCGCGGCGGTGCAAGTCCGAGCGGCAGGGCGATCAGCGCCAGCATCAGTACCGACATCGGCAGGGCCAGTCGCCATTCGATCTCCGCCCGGTAGCGCGGGCGATCCCGCATCTCCCAGAGTTCCGCGAATGGCAGCGCTTCGAGGCTGCGCCGGGGCTGCACCAGGTCCGGGTCCGGCACCGCCATGCGGGCCTGGTCGAAGGAGAGCAGCTGGAACGCGGCCGCTCCCGGTTCCCCCACATAACGGTACCCGTCCTCCAGCACCAGGTAGCGGGCATCTCCACTGACGTCCGCGATGGCACGCGCCGCGACCGTGACCTCGGCCGTGCCATCACGGTCGTCGAAGATGAATACATTCAGCAAGGCCTCGCGATCGGCGCTCAGCCGCTCGGCAAAGAAGACCTGATCGCCCACGCGCGAGCGCAGAAAGCGTCCCGGCGTGACGCCGACCAGGTCGGAACGCCGGTCCGCCTGGTCGCGCAGCTCGTCCACCAGAAGTTCCACACGCGGTACCGCGTAGGACATCAGGAACAGCAGGATCAGCGCGGAGGGCACCGCGACCAGGAAGATGGCCCGGTAGATCCGGGCGAAGGAGACGCCCCCGGCCTGCATCGCGACCAGCTCGCTGTCCCGCTGCAGGCGGCCAAGCACCAGCAGGAAGGCAAGGAACAGGGCAACGGGCCAGAACAGGATCAGCCCCTTGAAGGAACCGAAGGCGACCAGGGTTGGCAGCACATCGAGTGGCAGCCGGCCCTCGGCGATGTCGCCCAGCGTGCGGCCGAGCACTCCGCCGATGATCACCAGCAGCAGGACCGCGGTGACCGCGGCCTGGTTGACGACGAAGTCCCGCGCCAGGAAACGCTCGATGATCCCGATGCGCATCACGCGACCAACCGGCGGGCACACCGCTGGTGATCCGTCGTCCGAAACCGGACTGGCTGAGCTGCCTTGATTGCCGCGCTGCGCACACTGCTAAGATTAACGCCCAATTCCCGTTCCGTCCCGCGAGGTTTCCGGATGCGATTCTCGGTCACGACGTCCCCGATCGACAAACCCAAGGCAGGCCTGCGCGCAGTCGGGCTGTTTCAGAAACGCAAGCTGGGTCTCCACGCCGCGGGTCTGGACGAGGCCCTGCAGGGCCGGGTGTCCGATGTGGTGAAGGCCGGAGAGCTCGACGGCGAAGCGGGCACCACGCTGTTGATCCCGGCGCCGGCAAAGGGTGCCGCCGCCACGGTGCTGGTGGGGCTGGGTCCAAAGAAGGACTTTGCCGCGAAGGCCGTGCGCAAGGCCTGCAAGGCGCTGGCCGGACTGGTGGTGGAGCGTCCGGCGAACACCATCGCCATTGCCGTCGAAGACCTGCTGCCGCTGCAAGAGAACGTGGGCTGGCTGGTCCAGACCCTGGTCTTCGCGATCGGGGACGCGGGCTACCGTTACACGGAGTACAAGGGCAAGGAAGATGTGAAGCCGGTCCGGCTGAAGCACGTGGTGTTGTGCGTGACGGAGGAGCAGGCGGCGGAGGCCGAACGCGCCTGCGCGGAGGCCGAGGCCATCCTGGCCGGAGCGAACCACACCCGTGACCTCGGCAACGCCCCGCCGAACGTGATCCACCCGGAGGCCCTGGCCGAGGCGGCCCGCGAACTCGCGGGCCAGCACAAGAAGCTGAAGGCCACCGTGCTCGACGAGAAGGAGCTGAAGAAGCTGGGCGCGAACGCCATCCTTGCGGTCGGCCAGGGATCGGAGCGTCCGCCGCGGCTGATCGCGCTCGAATACAGCGGGGCAGGAAAGGACGAGGCCCCGATCGTGCTGGTCGGCAAGGGCATCACCTTCGATACCGGCGGGATCTCCCTGAAGCCGGGCGAGGCGATGGACGAGATGAAGTACGACATGTGCGGTGCGGCGACGGTGCTCGGCGTGATGACCGCGGTCTGCGAGCTGAAGCTGCCGCTGAACGTGATCGGGGTGGTCACCAGCGCCGAGAACATGCCGGACGGTCGCGCCTGTCGGCCGGGTGACATCATCACCACCCTGTCCGGCCAGACGGTGGAGATCCTGAACACCGATGCCGAGGGCCGGCTGGTGCTCTGCGACGCCCTGACCTGGGTCGAACGCTTCAAGCCGAAGGCGGTGATCGATATCGCGACCCTGACCGGCGCCTGCATCATCGCCCTGGGTCATCAGGCGAGCGCGGTACTGGGCAACGACGATGAACTGGTGCAGTCGCTGAAGGCGGCCGGGAGCGCGACCTACGACCGCGCCTGGGAACTGCCGCTCTGGGATGAATACCAGGAGCAGCTGAAAAGCAATTTTGCGGACATGGCGAACATCGGTGGACGACCGGCCGGGACGATCACGGCTGCCTGCTTCCTGTCCCGCTTCGCCGAGAAATATCGCTGGGCGCATCTGGACATCGCGGGTATCGCCTGGAAGAGCGGCAAGGACAAGGGGGCGACGGGCCGCCCGGTGCCGTTGCTGGTGCGTTACCTGCTGGATCAGGTCGGCCGCTGACCGCGCGCACCGAAGCCGACGGCACCCGCGTGACCCGCGTCACCTTCTACCTGCTGGCGAGTGCGGAGGACAGCGCCCGCCTCCGCTTCGCCTGCCGCCTCGCGCGCAAGGCACACGGCCTTGGCCAGCGCGTGCACATCCATACCCCCGATGCCCAGACCACGCAGGAGCTGGACCGGCTGCTGTGGACCTTCGAGGACACGGCCTTCCTGCCCCACAGTACGGATGTGGACCATCCCGACAGCCCCGTGACCCTGCACGAGGCCGCGTCGCCCCGCGAACGCTGCGACGTGCTGATCAACCTCGCCGGGGCGATACCCGGGTATTTCGGGCGCTTTCAGCGCATCGCCGACCTCGTCGGGGGCGATGAGGCCGCGCGGTCCCGGGGCCGCGAGCGCTACCGCTTCTTCCGGGAGCGCGGCTATCCGCTGGAACACCATGAGATCGGCGACTGAACCCGCGGCCCCCGTCAGCTCCGGGTGCGCCGGCCCGGTCGCTGAATCGGGGGAATAGCCGCTTGCACCTTGCGATCCTCCAGCACGTTGCCCACGAGGGCCCTGCCGCGCTGCTCGACTGGACCGACGGGCGGGGCCACGACACCAGGATCTGGCCGCTGTACGCGGAACCGGTGCTGCCTGCGCTGGAGGATTTCGACGGGCTGATCGTGCTCGGCGGCGGCATGAGTGTGCATGACGGAGCGGCCCACCCGTGGCTGGAACCCGAGCGGCAGTTGATCCGCGGTGCGCTCGCGTCCGGCAGGCCCATGCTGGGCATCTGCCTCGGTGCGCAGCAGCTTGCGCATGCCCTCGGTGCAGAGGTCTTCCCGGGCCGCGAGCGCGAGGTCGGCTTCTGGCCGATCCGGCGGGTCGCTGCCGCGCTGCCGCTGCCCCCGGAGCTACTGGTGTGTCACTGGCACGGTGACACCTTCGAGTTGCCCGAGGACGCCGCACTCCTCGCCTCGAGCCAGGCCTGCCGCAACCAGGTCTTCGTCACCGCCGACGGTCTCGGCCTGGGGCTGCAGTGCCACCTGGAAGCCACGCCGCAGTGGGTCGACGCCTGCTGCACCCACGATGCCGACTACCTGATCCCCGGCCGCTGGATGCAGCAAGCGAACCGTCTGCGCGCCGAGCGGGCCGCCTACCCGGCGATGCACGGGGCCCTCCACGACCTGCTGGACGCCTTCATCGCCGGCACCCGATCCGACATCCATCAGAGATGACCGTAGGGTGGGCAAAACGCAGTGTGCCCACCACCGAGCGACACGGCCGGGATCGTGGGCCCGCTGCGC
>NZ_JAWLHP010000081.1:0-3504 GCF_041690275.1 Thioalkalivibrio sp. | reverse complement strand
TCAGAGATGACCGTAGGGTGGGCAAAACGCAGTGTGCCCACCACCGAGCGACACGGCCGGGATCGTGGGCCCGCTGCGCTTGGCCCACCCTACACCGCGGTGCCGCCAGCTCAGAGATGACCGTAGGGTGGGCAAAACGCAGTGTGCCCACCACAGAACAACCCGGCCCGAATCGTGGGCCCGCTGCGCTTGGCCCACCCTACAACGAAGCCGGAGGTTGCATAACAAAGGCCCCGGACAAGCCGGGGCCAACCGCTTCACCGCCTGGAGGAGACTCCCTTGCCCCCTGTCACCGCCTTCGCTGCCAGTGGGCCGATCCGGAAGGGGGAAGACCCGTTTCACCCATTCCGTGTATCTGAAGCTAGACCTCTAAAGATAAAAAGTCAACTTATAGTTCTAGATCTTCCTGAAAGACCGCCAAGGTTCCGCCTGGTTGCGTTACGCGTTGCGCATGCCGGCCCAGCGTTCTCGCGGAGCCTGCCGAACCGAAACGGTGCACGGCATGGCCACCCGGCACCCGTTATAATGCGCGGCTGATTCCCAGCCCCACGGCCCGTCATGGACAAGAGTTTCGACCCGCGCGCGATCGAGCACGACCTTTACCGGCAGTGGGAGGAAAGCGGCTGTTTCGCGGTGCGGCCCGAGGGTGCCCCGCCCTACTGCATCCTGTTGCCGCCGCCGAACGTGACCGGCACGCTGCACATGGGACACGCCTTCCAGCACACGCTGATGGACGCGCTGATCCGCCACCGGCGCATGCGCGGTGACGCGACCCTCTGGCAGGGTGGCACCGACCACGCGGGCATCGCCACGCAGATGGTCGTGGAACGGCGGCTGGCGGCCGAGGGCAGGACCCGCCACGAACTCGGACGCGAGGCCTTCCTCGAGGCGGTCTGGGACTGGAAGGAACACTCGGGGGGCACCATCTCCAGCCAGATGCGCCGGCTCGGCAACTCCATCGACTGGTCGCGCGAGCGCTTCACGATGGACGAAGGGCTGTCGAACGCGGTCACCGAGGTCTTCGTGCGCCTGCACGAGGAGGGCCTGATCTACCGGGGCAAGCGCCTGGTGAACTGGGACCCGGTGCTGCACACGGCGGTCTCCGATCTCGAAGTGCTGTCGGAGGAGGAGCAGGGCTCGCTCTGGCACTTCCGCTACCCGCTCGCGGATGGCACCGGCCATCTCGTCGTGGCCACCACACGCCCGGAGACCATGCTCGGTGACACCGCCGTCGCGGTGCACCCCGAGGACGAGCGCTACCGGCACCTGATCGGGCGGCAGGTCGAACTGCCGCTGACGGGCCGGACCATCCCGGTGATCGCCGACGACTACGTGGATCCCGCATTCGGGAGCGGCTGCGTGAAGATCACGCCGGCGCACGACTTCAACGACTACGCGGTGGGCATGCGGCATGGCCTGCCCGTGATCAACATCTTCACCATCGACGCACTGCTGAACGAGAACGCCCCGAAGGCCTACCGCGGGCTGGATCGCTTCGCGGCGCGCAAGCGCGTGGTCGCCGACATGGAGCAGGCCGGGCTGCTCGAGAAGATCGCCGACCACCGGCTGATGGTCCCGCGCGGCGACCGCAGCGGCGCGGTGATCGAGCCCTACCTCACCGACCAGTGGTACGTGAAGGCGGGCCCGCTGGCCGAACCCGCGATCCGGGCGGTCGAGGACGGTCGCATCCGTTTCGTGCCGGAGAACTGGTCGAAGACCTACTTCGAGTGGATGCGCAACATCGAGGACTGGTGCATCTCGCGCCAGATCTGGTGGGGTCACCGCATCCCGGCCTGGTACGACGCGCAGGGCAAGGTCTTCGTCGGACGCTCCGAGGCCGAGGTCCGCGAGCGTCACGGGCTGGGCGCGGAGGTCGCGCTCACGCGGGACGAGGACGTGCTGGACACCTGGTTCAGCTCCGCCCTGTGGGCATTTTCCACCCTGGGCTGGCCGGAGCAGACCCCCGAACTGCGCCGCTTCTATCCGACCAGTGTGCTGGTCACGGGTTTCGACATCATCTTCTTCTGGGTCGCCCGGATGATCATGATGGGGCTCCGATTCATGGACGACGTGCCCTTCCGCGAGATCTACATCACCGGCCTGATCCGCGATGCCGAGGGCCAGAAGATGTCGAAGTCGAAGGGTAACGTGCTCGATCCGATCGACCTGATCGACGGGATCACACTGGACGAGCTCCTGGAGAAGCGCACCTCCGGTCTGATGCAGCCGCAGATGGCGAAGAGGATCGCGAAGGCCACCCGCGGGCAGTTCCCGGAGGGCATCCCGGCCTTCGGGACCGACGCCCTGCGCTTCACCCTGTCCGCACTGGCCACCACCGGGCGCGATATCAAGTTCGACCTCGGGCGCATCGAGGGCTATCGCAACTTCTGCAACAAGTTGTGGAACGCCGCGCGCTTCGTGCTGATGAACGTCCAGAAACACGACACCGGACTCGGCCCCGAACTGCGCCAGCCGGCGCTGGCCGACCGCTGGATCATGGACCGGCTGCATGCCACCGCCGCTGCGGTGACCACGCACTACGACAGCTACCGCTTTGACCTCGCCGCCCAGGCGCTGTACGACTTCACCTGGCATGACTACTGCGACTGGTACCTCGAGCTGACCAAGCCGGTGCTGAACGGCGACGCGGACGCCTCGGTGAAGCGGGCCACGCGACACACCCTGGTGCAGGTGCTGGAGGCGCTGCTGCGGTTGCTGCATCCGATGATGCCGTTCATCACCGAGGCGATCTGGCGGGACGTGAAGGGACCGGCCGGGGTTGAAGGCCGTTTCCTGGTGGAACGGGCCTGGGTGGCGGCAGACGACTTCCCCGCGGATCCGACGGCCCGGCAGGAGCTCGAGTGGGTGCAGGGCTTCATCACCGGCCTGCGGCGAATCCGTGCCGAGATGGACATCGCGCCGAGCAAGGCCGTCCCGGTGCTGGTCCAGAACTGGTCGGAGACCGACCAGTCCCGCTATCTCGAGCACAGGCCCCTGATCGACTTCCTGGCGCGTCCGGAATCGGTGACCTGGCTCAATGCGGGCGAGGAGGCCCCGGAATCCGCCCTGGCGCCAGTGGGCGAGATGCGTCTGCTGATCCCGCTCGCCGGGCTGATCGACCGGGACGCGGAGATCGCACGGCTGGAGAAGGAGATCGGAAAGCTGGAGAAGAACCTCCAGCAGAGCGAGACACGGCTGGCGAACGAGAGCTTCGTCGCGCGCGCCCCCGAGGAGGTGGTGAACAAGGAGCGCGCCCGGGTCAGCGACATGCGCGCCACCCGCGCCGACCTCGGCGCCCAGCTCGAGCGCATCCGCCGGCTGTAGCAGGCGAGCCCTCCCGGCGACCCGGCGTCTGCGGAAACTCGTGGGAGCGGCCTCCGGCCGCGATGGCCGGGGCACTCAACGCAACGCCCAATCGCGGCTGGAAGCCGCTCCCACGATGGCTGTGGGCGGCGGGGCCGCTCGGCGGCTGGGGAAACTCGTGGGAGCGGCCTCCGGCCGCGA
>NZ_JAWLHP010000080.1:0-9549 GCF_041690275.1 Thioalkalivibrio sp. | reverse complement strand
GGCTTCGTGCGACACCCTTGTCGCGACCAGCTTCGTAGGGTGGGCCAAGCGCAGCGGGCCCACCGACCCACGCCTTCACGCCCCGCCGCGGTAGCCCATCTGCCGCCACGCCTCGTACACCACCACCGCCGCCGCGTTGGAGAGGTTCAGGCTGCGGCTGCCGGGCAGCATCGGAATCCGCAGCCGCTGTTCGGGCGGCAGGCGCTCGAGCACCGCCTGCGGAAGCCCGCGCGTCTCCGGCCCGAACAGGAAGGCATCGCCGGATGCAAAGGCCGGATCGCTGTGCGGACGGGCCGCCCGCGTGGTCAGCGCAAAGAGCCGGCTGATCGGCGCCGATTCCAGGCAGGCGTCCAGGCTGGCATACTCCCGGATCTCGGCGAACTCGTGATAATCGAGCCCCGCCCGGCGCAGCCTGCGTTCCTCGAGCGCGAAACCCAGCGGGTGGATCAGGTGCAGCCGGGCACCGGTGTTCGCGGCAAGACGGATGATGTTGCCGGTGTTCGGCGGGATCTCCGGTTCATAGAGGACGACATGCAACATGGCTGAACATCCCGCTGATCCGCGCCTGCAGATCTCGTTCTGCGGGCTGCCGTTCAACACTCCGCTGGTGCTGCTGTCGGGGTGTGTCGGATTCGGGGAGGAATATACGCGGGTTGCGGGATTTTCCAACCGCGACGCCGGCGCGATCTGCCTGAAGGGCACGACCGGCGACGCGCGCCTGGGGAACCCGCCGCACCGGGTCTACGAGACGCCGGACGGCATGCTTAACGCGATCGGCCTGCAGAATCCGGGCGTGGGGCACGTGGTGGACGCGATCCTGCCGACCCTGGACTTCTCCGAGACGCGGTTCATCGCGAATGTCTCCGGCTCCACGATCGAGGAGTACATTGCGGTCACCCGCCGCTTCGACGACTCGCCGATCGATGCGATCGAGATCAACATCTCCTGCCCCAACGTGAAGGAGGGCGGCGTCGCCTTCGGCAACGACCCGGACATGTCGGCGCGGGTGGTGGAGGCCTGCCGGTCGGTGACCTCGAAGCCGATCATCACCAAGCTGTCGCCGAACCAGACCGATATCGCCGAGAACGCGCGCCGGTGCATCGAGGCCGGCACCGACGGCTTTGCGGTGATCAACACCCTGATGGGGATGGCGGTGGACGTGGAGCGGCGCGAGGCGGTGATCGGCAACAACCAGGGCGGGCTCTCCGGCCCGGCGATCAAGCCGATCGCGCTGCTGAAGGTGCACCAGGTGCACCAGGTCGCGGGTCCGCACGGGATCCCGATCATCGGGCAGGGCGGCGTGCTGAATGCGCGCGATGCGCTGGAGTTCCTGATTGCCGGCGCCAGCGCGGTGGGTGTGGGCACGGGCCTGTTCTACGATCCGCTGTGCCTGCCCAAGATCCTGGACGGCATGAGCGGCTACCTCGACCGCCACGGGATCGCCCGCATCAGCGACCTCACCGGCACCCTGCGCCTGCACGGCCACATCTCCGCCTGCGATCTTCCGCCTGTCTCGGATTAGCGCGAGCGTCCCGCACCCCCTCCCCGCAAGCGGGGGGAGGGGGCCTTCATCGCTCGGGGCGGCGCGGATCGCGACGATCGTCAGTGTACGTCCGGCTGGTTGGTGCCGGGCTGATCGAGGCCCAGTTCCTGGATCTTGCGGGTGAGGGTGTTGCGGCCCCACCCGAGCAGCGCGGCGGCCTGCTGCCGGTGGCCGTCGGTCATCCTCAGCGCCTCCAGGATCAGGGTCCGCTCGAATTGCGGCTGCACCACGGACAGCAGATCGCGGGAGCCCCCGCGCCAATGAGCCCGCGCCCGCTCGGCGAGGTCGCTGGTCCAGTCGCGGCCCGGCCGGGCCGGACCCTCCTGCGCCGAGGCGGACTGCGCAGGCTGACTCCGCAGTTCCGGGGGCAGGTCCTCGAGATGCACCTCACGGCCCGAGGCCATCACGGTCAGCCACCGGCAGGTGTTCTCCAGCTGCCGCACATTGCCCGGCCAGCGCATCGTCTGGAGCTCGGCCATCACCTCCGGGCGCATCACCTTGGCATCGACGCCCAGGTCGCGCGCGGCCTCCTGCATGAAGTGACGGGTCAGCAGCGGAATGTCCTCCGGTCGGTCGCGCAGCGCCGGCACCTGGATGCGGATCACGTTCAGGCGGTGGAACAGGTCCTCGCGGAACAGCCCGGCCGCAACGCGGTCCTCGAGGTTCTGGTGCGTGGCGGCGATGATGCGCACGTCCACGCGGATCGGCGTATGGCCGCCGACCCGGTAAAAGGTGCCGTCCGAGAGCACCCGCAGCAGGCGCGTCTGGAGGTCGAAGGGCATGTCGCCGATCTCGTCCAGGAAGAGGGTGCCGCCGTCGGCCTGCTCGAACCGGCCCTTGCGGCCCTGGCTGGCGCCGGTGAAGGCGCCCCGCTCGTGTCCGAAGAGCTCGCTCTCCAGCAGATCCTTCGGGATCGCGGCCGTGTTCAGTGCGATCAGCGGCTGGCTGGACCGCGGGCTGTGCTGGTGCAATGCGCGGGCGACCAGCTCCTTGCCGGTGCCGGACTCGCCGTTCACCAGCACGGTGATGTTGGAGCGCGAGAGCCGCCCGATCGCGCGGAACAGCTCCTGCATCGCCGGTGCCTCGCCGATCAGGGCCGTGGCCGCGGCGCGGTCGGCAACGCTGCCCGACGACAGGCTCTCCCGCCGGGCCTGGAGCGCGCGCTGCACGAGCCCGACCGCCTCCTCGAGATCGAAGGGTTTGGGGAGGTACTCGAAGGCACCGGTCTGGTAGGCGGAGACCGCGCTTTCGAGGTCCGAGAACGCGGTCATGATGATTACCGGCGGCGGATCCGGCTGTTCGCGCAGCCGTGCGAGGAAGTCCAGCCCGTTCAGGCCCGGCATGCGCACGTCCGCGAGTATCGTGTCGGGATTGTCGCCTGCCTCCAGCGCGCTCCAGGCCGAGTCGGCCGATTCGAAGCCGCGGACCTCCAGCCCGGCGCGGTCCAGGGCCCGCTCCAGGACCCAGCGAATCGAATCGTCGTCGTCGATGACCCATATGTTGGCGTTCATGGCGCGCCCTCCAGCGGCAGCAGCACGTCGAAATCGGTGCGGCCCGGGCGGGAGTGGCACTCGATCAGGCCGTGGTTGAGCTGCATCAGGCTCTGTGCGATCGGAAGACCGAGGCCGGTGCCCGATGCCCGGCCGGTCACCATGGGAAAGAAGATGCGCTCGCGGATCTCCTCCGGGATCCCCGGCCCGTTGTCGCGCACCCGCAGGAGGGCGACCAGGCGGTGACGCTGTCCGGAGATGGTGTACTGACGCAGGATCCGTGACATCAGCCAGATCTCGCCGTGGTCACCGAGGGCCTGGATCGCGTTCTGCACCACGTTGAGCAGGGCCTGCACCAGCATGTCGCGATCGACCAGCAGGTCCGGGATGCTGGGGTCATAGTCGGCGTTGATCTTCAGGCCCAGCGGCAGCTGCACGCTGACCAGTCCGCGGACGTGCTCCATCACCTCGTGAGCGTTCACCCGCTCGCGCCGCGGCATGTTGCTGGGCCCGAGCATGCGATCCACCAGGCTGCGCAGCCGGTCGGCCTCGCGGATGATGATCCGTGTGTATTCGTGGAGCGAGGGATCGTCCAGTTCGCTCGCCAGCAGCTGCGCGGCACCCCGCAGGCCACCCAGCGGGTTCTTGATCTCGTGGGCCAGGCCGCGGGTCACCGCGCGGGTGATGGCCTGCTGCTGGCGCAGCTGATCCTCGCGCGTGATGCGCTGGTGGCGATCGATGGCCGTGAGCTCCACCAGCAGCCGCCCGCCCGAATCCTCCTCCTGCAGCGGCGAGATCATCAGGTCGGCCAGGAATTCGGGTGCGCGCAGCGGCCGCAGCCTGCGTCCCCGCAGCGAGACGGGCTGCCCCTCGTCGAGCACCCGCTCGAGCTGGTTCGCGAGATTGCGGTCCAGGGGCAGCCAGTGTCCCAGCGACCCCCCGACCACCCGATCGCGGCTCAGACCGAGCAGCATCTCCGCGGCACTGTTGACCGCGAGCAGACGAAGCTGCCCGTCGGTCACCAGTACCGCGGTGGAGAGTTCATCCAGCCACTGGCAGGGGACCGGGCTCGTCGGGGCCGGCAGGGAATTGACGGTCATCGACGGGCCGAAAGCAGGAATTGCGCCAGCGTGCCGGCCGCTGGCGACTCGGCCCCATGGTACGGCCCCATTCGCACGTCATACTGGTTGATCGCCAACCGGATGATCGGGGATGCTCCGCCGTTGCAGAACGCCCTGCCGATTCCGCCACAACGCCGTGGGACGATCATTCGCGCGCGGCGCGCACTCCTCCAGGGGCCAGGGCGCGCAGGCGCGGGCGCCGCGCGCGAACAGGACTGCCAAACGGGCGTGAGGCTCATGTCGGGCAAAGCATAGCACCAAACTGGTGCGGATATTGCCCATGCGCACCAAATTGGTGCTCAGCATTGCGGAATCTGCGTCCGCATGCCCGGGATGGTCGTCTCAGTCGTCCGCCGCTTCTTCGCCAGGCCCGGTCTCCGCATCCGGTGCCATCGGCTGCCCCGGGACGGACTCGGCTTCGTCGGCCTGTGGGGCATCGCCCGCCGACGGGCGAATCTCGACCGGCTCCGCGCCACGCTCTGCGGGCGGGCTGTCCCCGAAGTGAACAGTGCCTTCCGCGTCCACCCAGCGATAGATCCCTGTGGCGTTGGCGGCAGCGAGCGTGGCCAGGGCCAGCAGCAGTATCGCCGTGGCTGCCGCGGAAGGTCGAATCTTTGAGCGTTTTCCGGTCACCATTGGAACAGGATCCACTGTGGAGGAACGAAATCCGGCCCGAGCCCGCGCCGGCGGGTGTCCAGCATGCCATCGCCGGTGGTATCGACGAGATAGTAGGGGCGCCCCATCCGCGGCACCACCTCCACCAGAAACAGGCGTCCTGCCACCCGGTATTCGCGGATGAGGCCATCCGGCCGCTCGATCAGCGTGATGTCGGCCTCCTCGAGCATCTGCAGCTGGCGCGCCCGCTCGTCCATTACCGGCGGCGGCGCATCCTCGTCGATCTCGGGGGGTGGCGGCGCATCGGGCCAGTCCCGGGGCTGGGCGCCGGCTGCGGCCATCAGCGCGAACAGGGCAGTGCCCACGATCCAGCGCCGGCACTGGCAGCGGGCGCGCAGGGCCGGGGTCGGCCCCCGTGCAAACCGTTGCGTGGAGCCGGTGCTGCGGTGCCCGAGGGCAGTGGCCTCCGCGGTCATGCCGGGCTGTCCTGTCTTGTCCGCATGCGGCGCTAGAGCTCCATCAGGCGTTGCTTTTCCTCGGCCGACGGTTCGAAGCTGCGCGTTTCGTAATACTCGAAGATCGCGTCAACGGCCGCCTCCGGGGTGTCCACCAGCGAGTATAGCTGCAGATCCTTGCGCGAGATCGTGCGGCGCTCAACCAGCGTGTTCTCGAACCAGTCCAGCAGGCCGCGCCAGTAGCTGCTGCCCACCAGCACGATCGGGATGCGCCGGGACTTTCCGGTCTGCACCAGCGTCAGGATCTCGGCGAGCTCGTCCAGGGTGCCAAAGCCGCCCGGCAGCACCACGTAGGCCGACGCGTATTTCACGAACATCACCTTGCGTGCGAAGAAGTGCCGGAAGCCGAGCCCGATGTCCTGGTAGTCGTTCGCAAGCTGCTCGTGGGGCAGCTGGATGTTCAGCCCGATGCTCGGCGACTTGCCCGAGAAGGCGCCCTTGTTAGCCGCCTCCATGATGCCGGGCCCGCCGCCGCTGACCACCGCGAAGCCGGCATTCGACAGCTGCCGGGCCAGTTCCTCGGCGAGCTCGTAGTCGGGGTGGCCGGGCGGAATCCGTGCGGAGCCGAACACGCTGACCGACGGCTTGATGCGCGCCAGCCGCTCGAAGCCCTCGACGAACTCGGCCATGATCTGGAAGATCTTCCAGCTCTCGCGGGTCAGCTCGGAGTCGTCGATCGGTGCGAGCCCGGGGTGGTCACCCCGCTCGCGCCAGTCCTTTCGGGGGTCGTGGTCCTGGCTCATCGCCGCAACCTGAGCACGCGCCCGGCGCGCTCGGCATCCCCCCGCTGTGGCCCGAAACACAGGGATCGCGGAGTGGGAGTGATCAGGGAGCGATGCGACCGTCCATCGCCTCTCCGGGTGTCTGGTGTTGCCATGCCCCTTAGCGTAACCCTGCCGGGCCATCGCGAACAGCCCCGCGGAGGCGGCACGGATTCGCGGCCCCTGCGGCCGCGCAGTACACTGGCCGGCCATCCCAACCGCAACTGCCCGCATGAGCGATGAAGCCCCACTGGTGCTGGTGGATGGTTCGTCCTACCTGTATCGCGCCTTTCATGCGCTGCCGCCGCTGACGGCGGCCGACGGCCAGCCCACCGGTGCCCTCTACGGGGTCGTGAACATGCTGCGCAAGCTGCGCGCGGACTACGCGCCGCGGCGCATGGCCGTGGTCTTCGACGCCCCCGGCAGGACCTTTCGCGACGACCTGTACGAGGCCTACAAGGCCAACCGCCCGCCGATGCCGGAGGAGCTGTCCGTGCAGGTCGAGCCCCTGCACGAGCTGATCCGGGCCATGGGGCTGCCGCTGCTGTGCATCCCCGGCGTGGAGGCCGACGACGTGATCGCGACACTGGCCGAGCAGGCGCGGGAGCGGCGGGAGCCGGTGGTGATCTCCACCGGCGACAAGGACCTCGCGCAACTGGTCGACGACGGTGTGACACTGGTCAACACAATGACCGGCACCGTGCTCGATCCGGAAGGGGTCCGCCAGAAGTTCGGGGTGGGACCGGAGCAGATCGTGGATTACCTGAGCCTGGTCGGTGACAGCGTCGACAACGTGCCCGGCGTGGACAAGGTCGGTCCGAAGACCGCCGCGAAGTGGATCGGCCAGTACGGTAGCCTGGACGCGGTGCTGGCGAATGCCGAGGCGATCGGCGGCAGGGTCGGTGAGAATCTCCGCGCGGCAAGCGAGCAGCTGCCGCTGTCGCGCGAGCTGGTCACCGTGCGGCGTGACGTGGACCTCGGGATCGACGAGCACGAGCTGACCCTGGCCGAGCCCGATACCGAGCGCCTGCGCGAACTCCTCACCCGCTTCGGGTTCCGACGCTGGCTCGACGAACTCGAGCCCGCCGGCGCCGAGAATCAGGGCGTCGGGGGCGCGGTCGGCGGCGTGCCCGGCGCCGAATACCACGTCGTGCGCAGCGCGGAGGCCCTGGATGCGCTGCTGGAACGGCTGGAGGCGGCCGAACTGGTGGCCTTCGACACCGAGACCACCAGCCTCGAATACATGCAGGCCCGGCTGGTCGGCCTGTCCTTTGCCGTCGAGCCCGGGAACGGCTGGTACCTGCCGCTGGCCCACCGGGGCGAGGATGCGGAACCACAGCTGGACATGGAGCGGACCCTGGAGCGCCTGCGCCCCTGGCTGGAGTCCGCCCGGCACGCGAAGCTGGGCCACCACCTCAAGTACGACCGCAACGTGCTTGCCAACCACGGCATCCGGCTCGAGGGCATCCGGGAGGACACGATGCTCGAGTCCTACGTGCTGGACGCCGGCGCCAACCGCCACGACCTGGACAGCCTCGCCGAGCGGCACCTGGGCCACCGGACCATCACCTACGAGGACGTGGCCGGCAAGGGCGCGAAACAGATCCCCTTCGCCGAGGTGCCGATCGAGCGCGCGACGGAATATGCCGCCGAGGATGCGGAGGTCTGCCTGCGGCTGCACGCGGCCCTGGCGCCGCGCCTGGCCCAGGCCGAAGGGCCGCGCTCGGTATACCGCGAGATCGAGATGCCCCTGGTGCCCGTGCTCTCGGACATGGAGCGCACCGGTGTCCGGGTCGATACCGGGCTCTTGCGCGTGCAGAGCGCGGAGCTGCTCGAGCGCATGCAGGAGGTCGCGGAGCTGGCCTTCGCGGAGGCCAGCGGCGCGTTCAATCTGGGATCGCCGAAACAGATCCAGGAGATCCTCTTCGACCGGCTCGGTCTTCCGGTGCTGCGGCGCACGCCCAAGGGCCAGCCCTCCACCGCCGAGGACGTGCTCGAGCAGATGGCGGCGGAGTTTCCGTTGCCCCGGCTGATCCTCGAGCACCGCGGCCTGAGCAAGCTGCGCAGCACCTACACCGAGCGGCTGCCCGAACGGGTCGATTCCGCCACCGGGCGCGTGCATACCTCCTATCACCAGGCGGTCGCGGCCACCGGCCGCCTGTCCTCCTCCGATCCGAACCTGCAGAACATCCCGGTGCGCACCGCGGAGGGCCGCCGCATCCGCCAGGCCTTCATTCCGGAGGACGGCATGCTGCTGCTGGCCGCGGACTACTCCCAGATCGAGCTGCGCATCATGGCCCACCTGTCCGGAGACCGTGGTCTGCGGGCGGCCTTCGAGGCCGGCGAGGACATCCACCGCGCGACCGCGGCCGAGGTCTTCGGCGCGGAGTCGCCGCAGGCGGTAACCCCGGAGCAGCGCCGCGCGGCGAAGGCGATCAACTTCGGGCTGATCTACGGGATGTCCGCGTTCGGCCTGGCGCGCAACCTGGGCATCGACCAGGGCCATGCCCGGGAGTACATCGAACGCTATTTCTCGCGCTACCCGGGCGTGCACGAGTACATGGAGGCCGCCCGCCGGACCGCGCGCGAGCAGGGCTACGTGGAGACCCTGTTCGGGCGGCGGCTCTACCTGCCGGAGATCGGCAGCCGCAACGCGGCCCGCCGGGCCCAGGCCGAGCGCGTTGCGATCAACGCGCCGATGCAGGGCACCGCGGCGGACATCATCAAGCGCGCGATGCTGAAGGTGTCGGCGGGTCTCGAGCGTGACCGCCTGCCGGCGCGGATGATCATGCAGGTCCACGACGAACTGGTGCTCGAGGTGACCAGGGATGCGGTGGCCGAGGTGCGCTCCGCGGTGATCGCGGACATGGCCGGCGCCGCGAACCTCTCGGTGGATCTGGTGGTCGATGTCGGTGTCGGGGAGAACTGGGATGCGGCGCACTGAGATGAGCACGACGCAATGAACGCGCGGACGACGACCACCGGCAGGCGGCTCGGCCGCCTGGTGCCCTGGCTCGCGGGGCTGGCGGCCATTGGGGCCTTGTGGGTCTGGGCCGACCGGCTCGTCCCGGGCCGCGATGCGGCGGCCTTGCTGGTGGTGGCGCCGGAGGATTGCGACCTGAACCAGCAAGCCTGCACGGCCGATCTGCCGTCGGGCGGGCAGGCGCTGCTCGATCTGGAACCCCGGCCCGTGCCCATGCA
Source organism: Thioalkalivibrio sp. (assembly GCF_041690275.1). Classification (NCBI taxonomy): domain Bacteria; kingdom Pseudomonadati; phylum Pseudomonadota; class Gammaproteobacteria; order Chromatiales; family Ectothiorhodospiraceae; genus Thioalkalivibrio; species Thioalkalivibrio sp. Next base: position 303 of record NZ_JAWLHP010000080.1, on the reverse strand, counting down.
GGAGCCGCTCGCGGTCACGCTGCAGCTGACGGGACAGGATCCGGACTGGGTGGAGCTGGATCTGACGGGCGTGGAGATGTACATGGGTTTCAATCGCGCGCGGCTGGAACGCGTCGCGCCCGGAAGCTACCGCGGCGAGGCGATGCTGCCGGTCTGTGCCAGCGAATCGATGACCTGGGCCGCAACCCTGCTGCCCGAGGGTGCAGCGGAACGGGGCCAGGTGCAGTTCCGCTTCGTCACCCGGCGCTAACGGTGACGGCGCAAGCCGGGAGGTGGGCCCGCTGCGCCTGGCCCACCCTACGC
>NZ_JAWLHP010000079.1:3938-9641 GCF_041690275.1 Thioalkalivibrio sp. | reverse complement strand
GGCGCGCCTGCGGCGCGTTCGCGTGCAGGCACGCTCCTACAGCGGGCCGGGATGGGCGTGTAGGAGCGGGCCTCGCACGCGAATGGGCGTCGGGGTGGCTCCCCGGCCTTCGGCGCGCCTGTGGCGCGTTCGCGTGCAGGCACGCTCCTACAGCGGGCCGGGGTGGGGGTGTAGGAGCGTGCCTGCACGCGAATGGGCGTCGGGTTGGTCTAGCGGCGTCTGGCGCGCCTGCGGCGCGTTCGCGAGCAGGCTCGCTCCTACAGGGGGGCGGGGCGAGCATTTTGGGAGGGAAGCCCCCTGGGCGACATTCCCCGGCGCCGGATCGGCGAAAGGCCTCGCCGCCTGCAGGGGCCGTTGCGGGGTGGATGCATTGCCAGCGGGGTTTCACCTTGCTGGAGCTGCTGATCGCGGTGGCGGTGTTCGCAGTGGTCAGCGCGGTGGCCTACGGGGGACTGCAGGCGGTGCTCAACGCCGACAGCCAGACGCGGATGCGCGGCGGAATCCTCGCGGACCTGCAGGTGACACTGGCGGTGCTGGAGCGCGATCTCCGCCAGGTCGCGCCGGTGGAGCGGCGCGACCGCTTCGGCGACCGCCAGCCGGCGCTGCGCTACAGCCCGCTGGCCACCGAGCCGGAACTGGAGCTGGTGCGCGTCGGCAGCGGCGGCATCAACCGGCTGCGCCGGGTCGGCTGGCGGGTCACCGAGGCGGGACTGGAACGCCGCCTCTGGGAGGTGGTGGACGCGGGCGATCAGCGCGAACCGATCGCCCGGGTCTTCCTGGCTGCCCGGGAGACCGCTGAAGGCCGCGAGCCGGTGCTGATGGAGCTGCGTTTCGTGGTGCCCGGCCCCGGCGGCGGGGAGGTGCTCGACAGCTGGCCGCCGCTGCGCCCCACCGACCCACCGCGCGCGCTCCCGGCGCTGGTGGAGATCGTCCTCGAGGTGCCCGGCCTGGGCCGGGTGGAGCGCCATCTGGCGCTGCCGGGGGATATATGAAGCGCCGGCAGCGGGGAGTCGCGCTGATCACCGCGCTGCTGGTGGTCGCGCTCGCGGTGACCGCGGCGATCGGCATGAGCGTACGCGACCACACGCAGATCCAGCGCACCACGCTGGTCTTCGAACAGGACCTCGCGCGCAGCATCCTGCTCGGCGCCGAGGTGATGGCCCTGCGCCTGCTGGAACAGTGGCCCGACCTGAGCGAACTCCCCTGGGACGACTGCGTGTCGCCGCCGGTGCCGCTGGTGATCGACGGGATCGACCTGATCGCCCGGCTGGAGAACCTGCACTGCCGCTTCAACCTGAACAGCCTCGGCCGGCCCGAGGACCCGCCGGTCGCGGCCTTCGCGGACCTGGTCGCGCGCGCGGGGACCGAGGCGGGCATCGCGGGCTGGCAGGGCGAACAGCTGGCGGCGGCGATACGCGACTGGATGGACCCGGAGACCGACGATCCCGTCTACCGTCTGCGCAAGCCGCCGGAGCGCAGCGGCAACCGGCCCTTCCTGCTCGCCTCGGAGGCCAACCGGGTGCAGGGCATGACCCCGGAGATCTGGGAGGCCATCGCGCCCTACGTGACCGCACGGCCCGGAACGGATAATCTGATCGACCTGGAGCGCGCGCCCGAGGTGGTGCGCGACGCGGTGGCCGCACAGGCCCAGGAGCCGGGGAGCCTGCGCTATTTCCGGCTGTCACTGGTCGCGCGGCTGCCGCAGCGCGATTTCTTCCACTGTGCCGTGCTGGACGCGCCCAACGGCCGCACGGTGGTGCGCGAATTCACGGCCTGCGAGAACCAGACCCGGTGACCAAGTTCCTGATCCATCCCTGTGGCTACCCGACCTGCGCGCGACGGGCCTCGATGCGTTCCGGGGACCTGGCGTGAACTGGTTCGTGCTCGCCCTGCCGGAACCCGACACCACCGCTCCGGAGGGGCCGGTGGAATGGGCAAGGATCGGTGCCGCCGGTGTGCTGCAGCGGGGCTCGGCGCCACTGGACATGGTGTCCGACGGCATCCAGCGCGGCGACCGGGTGCTGGTGCTGGTCCCCGGCGAACGGGTGTTGCTGCACCACGTGAGCATTCCGGCGCGTTCGCGCGCGGCGCAGCTGCAGGCCCTGCCCTACGCGCTCGAGGACCGCGTCAGCGAGGATCTCGAGGCCATGCACATCGTGCCCGGGCCGCGCCTTCCCGACGATCAGCTGCTCGCCGCGGTCGTGGCGCGCCGGGACATGGATACCTGGCTGGGCTGGCTGACACAGGCCGGGGTTCGCGCCGATCAGCTGCTGCCGGATACGGCCCTGCTCCCGGAGGCCCCGTCCGGGCGCCTGCAGCTGTACTGGGCCGGCGATCGCTGCCTGGTCGCGGTGCCCGGAGGCCCGCCGCTGGCGCTGTCGCAGGAGGTCCTGCCGTGGTGGCTGCACCAGTGGGACGCGCAGCAGGAACAGCAGGTCGAGGTCGAGTGGCACGGCCCGCCCGAACTCAGCACCCCCGACTTCGGCGAAGACGCGGCGGTCCGGGCTCCGGCCTGGGACGGCGACCTGCTGAGCCTGATCGTGCCGGCAATCCGCCGTCGGCCCGCGCTGAACCTGCTCAGCGGCCCCTATGCGCCGCCCGGCACCACCATCTCGTGGCGGCCCTGGCGCGTGCCGGCGGCGATCGCGGCGGCGCTGGTGCTGCTCTGGGCCGGCTCGCTCTGGATCGAGATCCGGCATCTGGAGGGAGAGACGCGGCAGGTCGAACTGGCGGTCACCGATCTGTTCGAATCCACGCTTCCGGAGACGCGCATGGTCGATCCGGTCGGACAGTTCCGGCAGATGCTGGAAACCGGCACGAACGCGGCCGCCAACGGCGCCGGTCCGGTCGCGGCCCGGCTCGGGCAGGTGGCGCCCGTGCTCGCCGATGAGGCGGTCGAGCTGCGTCAGCTGCGCGCGGAGGGGGAGCGCCTGGAACTCGAACTCGACCTGGAGAGCATCGCCCGGCTCGATGCGCTGCGCGGGCGGGTGCGTGCGGACACCGGCGCGGCGGTGCGCATCCTCTCCGCGGAGTCGGATGAGGACGGCGTGCGGGCGCGGTTGCAGATCGAGGACGACGCCTCGTGAGGACCTGGTGGGAAGGACTCGCGGCGCGGGAGCGGAGAATCGTCGCGGCCGCCGGGGTCTTGCTGCTGCTCGCGGCCGTCTTCCTGCTCGTGGTCGAGCCGGCCCTGGAGCGGCGCGCGGAGCTGCGCGGGCAGCTGCAGCAGCTGGTGAACGAACACGCCTGGATGCAGGCGCAGGCCCCGGCAGTGCGCGAACGCGCCGCGGCACCCGGTGCCACCGTGGCGGCCCGGCCGGGCGGCTCCGCGCTCGGGGTCGTGGACGTATCCGCCCGCGCCGCCGGGCTGGGTTCGGCCCTGCGGCGGGTCCGGCCGCTGGAGACCGGGGTGGAGGCCGAACTCGAGGGCGCGGTGTACACCTCGCTGCTGCGCTGGCTCGGCGTGCTGGAGAGCCGCCACGGCCTGCGGGTGATGAGCCTCAGCATCGACCGCGGGCCGGAACCCGGCCGGGTCAACGCCCAGGTACGCATCGAACCGGCCAACGGCCGTTCATGACGCGCGCGCACACGAAACGCGTGGTGGGCGCCGTCGCGCTCCTGCTCGCGGTCTACGTTGCCGCGCTGCTCTTTCTGTTCCCCGCCAGCGTCGCGTGGCGCATCGCCGAGGCCCGGCTGGACCTGCCGGTGGCGGTATCGACCGGCGCCGTCACCGGCCGCATCTGGAGCGGACGGGCCGATGCCGTGCGCGTGGACCGCCATCGCCTCGGAGACCTCACCTGGCGGCTGCAGCCGGGCTCGCTGCTGCGCGGCCGTCTGGGGATCGCGCTCGGCTGGCAGCTGGAGGATGACCGCATCGATGCGCGGGTGCGGCTGGGCCGGCGCAGCGCGGAGGCCTTCGATGTCCGCGGCGGGCTGGGTGCCGGCCGGATCCAGGACTGGTTCGAGCTTCCGCTGCTGCTCGATGGCCGGCTCACGCTCGACCTCCGGCGTCTCGAGTGGTCGGACGACGCAGGCTTCGAGGAGGCCGAAGGCGCCGTGCTCTGGGCCGGCGCCGCCGGCGGCCTCCCGCGCCCGATCCCGCTGGGCGACTACGGGGCCGAACTGGACGCGGCCGACGGAGCGCTGGTGGCACGCATCGAGTCCCGCCCGGACTCCCCGCTTGTGGCCACGGGGGACGCCGCGTGGCATCCGGCGGGGGAATACCGGGTGGATCTGGAACTGCGAGCCAACCCCGATGCCCACCGGAACCTGGTGGCCGCCCTCGACAGCGTTGCCCGGCGGGAGTCCGATGGCGGCTATCGCCTGCAGTTGACCGGGCGCTAGCGGGCCATGGGGAGAGTTCGGCAAGGCGATCGACTATCGAAGGTTCCGGATGGCCTGCCGGACGTGCGGCCCCGGCTGAATGCGCCCTCGATCCGAGTTATGATGCGCTGTCTCGCACGTCGCCGGAATCGCTGCATGCTCCCGACCCTTGCCCGCCTGTTGCTCCTTGCCCCCGTGCTGTGGCTGGGTGCCTGTGCGACGGCGCCGGATCAGCGGCCGGCAATGCCGGAGGACGAACTGACCCGGGCGCTGCAGGGCGGGGACTGCCGGGCCGCGTTCGAGCGAATGGACATCGGCGCCGGGACCCAGGCGGACCGTCGGCTGGGAGTCAGCCAGATCTGTCTGCAGACCGGGGACTTCTCCCGTGCACGGAAGGCCTCGGCGGCCTTCCTGGAAGACGCGCCGGGACACCCGGACGCGGACTATGCGGCCTACCTGCACGCGCTGGCGGGTTTCGGTGAATGGGCGCGGGCCAATCGGGTGGAACCGGAAGTGCGTATCCGCGAGGGGCGCGCGGTGGCCCGCGAGATCGCGAACTATCTGCGCGACCGGCCACTCTCAGAGTATGGCGACGAACTGGCGCCGCGCCTGGTGCCTCTGCGCGAGGGCATTGCAAGCGCGGAACTGGCCCTCGCCGACCGGGCCCGGGAGCGCGGCGACCGCAGCCAGGCGCGGGCCAGGGCCGAATACGTGCTGCAGTACTACCCGCGCACCCAGGCCGCCGCCGACGCGGCGCGCATGATGATGGAGATGAGAGAGCCGTGACGTTTCCGGACCCATCCCGGAACCTTCGTGCCGATCAGGTCCCGGAGTGATTGATGGCTGACGACACGAACAGCGCAGGCCTGAAGTTCACCGAGCGTCTTGCCTGGCTCGGGTTCATGCTGTTCTTCGTGATCGTGCTGGCGATCTACATCGCGCGCGGAGTCGGCCTGGAACAGGACCTGACCGAGGCCAATCGGGAGTTGCTCGAGACGCAGATGCGGCTGGGCGAGTACCTTCGCGACGAGGTGCCGCGCCCCGCGGACGTTGGCCTGACCAACGCCCAGATCCAGGCCCTGCAGCGGCGTGGCCTTGCCCGCCCGGAGCAGCAGCTGCGCCGCAATCTGGCGGAGCAGCCGGAGCTGATCCCCCACGAGCCGGTGCTCGGCGGGAGCATGTACTTCGTGCCCGAGGGCATCCACGTGCTGAACGACCGCTGGGTCCTCGCCACCTTCGAGGACGGCCACATCCGCGGCCAGATGCTGCTGGAATACGATGCGGCCCACGGCAATGTCACCTGGCAGGTGATCGACTCCTATCTGGAGTAGTCCTGGAGTGCGGGAGCTCGCTCCCGGCGCCGCCGGCAGGGGGCAAGCC
>NZ_JAWLHP010000079.1:2142-3838 GCF_041690275.1 Thioalkalivibrio sp. | reverse complement strand
GGCAAGCCGCCGCACTCCACGGTGCTGGAGTGCGGGAGCTCGCTCCTGCCTTGCCCTTCAGGCGGCTTGCCGCCTGCTCCAGCAGCGGCGGGCCCTCACCCGGAAGATGCATCCCCGCGGGCTAGGGCCTCGCGCGCCTCGGCGATGCGGGCGAGCACCTGCGCGGGGGCGGTGCCGCCGGGGAGGTTCCGGGCCTCGGCCGAGCCCTCGGGGGTCAGCAGGTCGTAGACGTCTTCGCCAATGCGCGCGTCGAAGCCCTGCAGCTCGGCAAGTGGCAGTTCGGCAAGGTCGCAGCCCCGCTCGTCCGCGCGCCGGACCGCGCGCCCCACCACCTCGTGCGCGTCGCGAAACGGCAGCCCCCGCCCGACCAGGTAGTCCGCGAGATCGGTCGCGGTCGCAAAGCCCTTTCGCGTTGATGCCAGCATGTTACCGGCATTTGCCTTCAGATTCGGGACCATGTCGGCAAAGGCGCGCAGACTCCCGGCGAGCGTGTCGACAGTGTCGAACAGCGGCTCCTTGTCTTCCTGATTGTCCTTGTTGTAGGCGAGCGGCTGCCCCTTCATCAGCGTGAGCAGGGACACCAGGTGCCCGTATACCCGGCCGGTCTTGCCGCGCACCAGCTCCGGCACGTCCGGGTTCTTCTTCTGCGGCATGATCGAGGAGCCGGTGCAGTAGCGATCCGGCAGTTCGATGAACGCGAACTGCGCGCTGGTCCAGAGAATCAGCTCCTCGGCCTGGCGCGACAGGTGCATCATGATCAGGGCCGCGCAGGACGTGAATTCGATCGCGAAGTCGCGGTCGCTGACCGCGTCCAGGGAGTTGCGGCAGATCCCCTCGAAGCCGAGCAGGCGGGCGGTCAGCTCCCGGTCGAGCGGGTAGGAGGTACCCGCCAGCGCGGCCGCGCCCAGCGGCAGGCGGTTCACCCGGCGGCGGCAGTCGGCGAGCCTCTCGGCATCGCGGTCCAGCATCTCGTACCAGGCCAGCAGATGGTGGCCGAAGGTGACCGGCTGTGCGGTCTGCAGGTGGGTGAAGCCGGGCATCACCGTCGCGTGCTCGCGCTCGGCGAGGTCCAGCAGACCGTGCTGATACTGGCGGACCTGCGCAATCAGGCCGTCAATCGCATCGCGCAGCCACAGGCGGATGTCGGTCGCGACCTGGTCGTTGCGCGAACGGCCGGTGTGCAGTTTCTTGCCGGTCTCGCCGATCTTCTCGATCAGACGCGCCTCGATGTTCATGTGCACGTCCTCGCGCGCGACGCTCCACGCGAAGGCGCCCGCCTCGATCTCGGCGCGGATCCCCTCGAGACCCGCGGTGATCGCGCCCGCCTCGGCCTGGGTCAGCACGCCGACCTCCGCGAGCATGGTCGCGTGCGCGATCGAGCCGGCGATATCCTGCGCGTACAGTCGCCGGTCGAAGCCCACGGACGCGGTGAATTCCTCGACGAAGGCGTCGGTGGCCTCGCTGAAGCGACCGCCCCAGAGCTTGGCGGCCGGATGGGCGTCGGAGGGGGCGGCTGGGTCCTGCGGCATTGCGGGCTCTCGGTCTGGGACTGGGGACGGGCTGACGAGCGGGGACAGATTTCGAATCTGTCCCCGGGGCGCAGGATTATAGCATCGGGGCAGATGGGGCCGGACCACGGGTAGGACCAAAGGGAAGGGAGAAGGGGACAGATTTCTAAATCTGTCCCCGAAGGCGC
>NZ_JAWLHP010000079.1:0-2042 GCF_041690275.1 Thioalkalivibrio sp. | reverse complement strand
CCCGAAGGCGCATGAGCGATTGAGTGAGCGTCGGCGGCCGATGGCCGTCGGCGGGTGTCGGCAGCACGGATGCTGCCGTCAAGCCTACAAGGATGTATACACGGCGTCCCGCTGACGGCCGCCGGCCGCCGATGCGGCGGTCCCCGAGGGCGACGGCGGACAGATTTTGAATCTGGCCCCCTGGGGGCGCGACCCCGCTGAGAGGCTTTACCGGCAAGGCGGCTATACTTGGCGGTTCAGTCCAGCGACACCCGGCCGGAGACAAGGCTTCATGAAGACCCTGCGCATCGCCACCCGCAAGAGCCCGCTCGCCGTCTGGCAGGCGGAACACGTCGCCAGCGAGCTGCGCCGCGCACATCCGGACCTCGAGGTCGAGCTGGTGAGAATGACCACGCAGGGCGACCGCATCCTCGACTCCCCCCTCGCGCGCATCGGCGGCAAGGGCCTGTTCGTGAAGGAGCTGGAGATCGCGCTGCTGGAGGATCGGGCCGACATCGCGGTGCACTCGGTGAAGGACGTGCCGATGGAACTGCCGGAGCACCTCGAACTGCCGGTGATCCTGGAGCGGGAAGACCCGCTGGACGCCTTCGTCTCCAACGACTTTGCGGACCTGGACGCGCTTCCGGAGGGCTCGCGCGTGGGATCGTCCAGCCTGCGCCGCCAGTGCCAGCTGCGCGCGCGGCGGCCGGACCTCGTGGTGACCGACCTGCGCGGCAACGTGAACACCCGCCTGGCGAAGCTTGACGGCGGGGAGTACCAGGCGATCCTGCTGGCCGCCGCGGGCCTGAAGCGCCTTGGCTTCCAGCAGCGTATCCGGGCCCGGCTGGAGCCGGAGGTGAGCCTCCCGGCAGTCGGACAGGGCGCGATCGCGATCGAGTGCCGCGAGCGTGACGCGGCCGTGGGGAGCCTGATCGCACCCCTGAACCATCGGGACACCAGCGACCGGGTGCGCGCCGAGCGGGCCTTCAACCGGCGTCTGGAGGGTGGCTGTCAGGTGCCACTGGCCGCGCATGCGGTGCTGCAGGGGGACCAGATCCTGCTGCGGGGGCTGGTGGGAGCGACGGATGGCAGCCGCATCCTGTACGCGGAGACCGATGGACCCCGCGAAGAGGCCGGGGCGCTGGGCGTCGCGCTGGCGGTGGAGCTGCTCGACCAGGGCGCGGGGGAGCTGCTCGCGCTGGCGCACCGGTAGACGCCGGGCATGGCGGCCGCCCCAGGACCCGATACGCCGCTCGACGGGCGCCACGTGTTGGTCACCCGGCCCGAGGCGCAGGCCGGCGCCTTTTGCGCGATGCTGGAGCAGGCAGGGGCCCGGGTGACCCGCTTTCCGGTGATCGAGATCCGGGGGCCGCGGGATCCCTCCGGGCTTCGGGCGGCACTGCAGGGCCTGGCCGCCTACGACATCGCGGTCTTCGTGAGCGCGAACGCGGTGCGGCGGGTGGTACCCGAGGCCCTGGCGCGTGGCCCGTGGCCGCCGGGGCTCCGGGCCGCGGCGATCGGGGCCAGCACGGCGCGGGAACTGGCGGCACAGGGGCTGGCGCCCGACATCGTTCCCGAGCGCCGCTTCGACAGCGAGGCGCTTCTGGCCACCGACGCGCTGCAGTCGGTCGAGGGTCTGCGGGTGGTGGTCTTCCGTGGTGACGGCGGGCGCGAGCAGCTCGCGTCGACCCTGCGCTCCCGCGGTGCGGAGGTGACCCATGTCGAGGCCTACCGGCGCGCGCTGCCGGAGATCGATCCCCGGCAGCTGCGGGCATCGCTCGAGGCCGGAGGGATCGATGTGGTCACCGTGACCAGCGGCGAGAGTCTGCAGAATCTGGTGAAGATGCTGGGCCCGGTGACCGGAGAGACCCTGTGGCGTACGCGTTTGGTGGTGGGCGCGGCCCGCGTGGCCGAAAGAGCGAGGGAACTGGGGTTTCGGGCCGACGTCGTGACCGCGGAGGATCCGACCGACGCAGCGATGTTTCGGGCCGTCGTCGGGTGTCTTGGAGGTTGTGAGGGGTCGGGGCTTTCAGGCTAAGGGCGACCTGCCGATCGCTCCCACA
>NZ_JAWLHP010000078.1:0-9728 GCF_041690275.1 Thioalkalivibrio sp. | reverse complement strand
TGCGCGCACCTGGAAGGGTGGCCGAGCGGTTGAAGGCACCGGTCTTGAAAACCGGCGAGGGGAAACCCTCCGTGGGTTCGAATCCCACCCCTTCCGCCACATAAGCCACTGAAACGAAATGGTTTTTTCGCGAATCACCCGCTGCGCTCCAACGCCCTCCTCTCCCCGATTGGTGCAAGTTCGGTGCAAAATGCACTGGGTTCTGATACAATAAACGCACAAATAAGCGGGCCGCCAAGGATGCGGCAACATCCCCGGCGGCCCTGACCACCCCCGACTGAGTAGGAGTCGAGACATGGCTAGACCGCAAGCTATCACATACGGTGGGCGCACCCGATACCGGGTGCAGATTCGAAAGCTCACCCGTGGCATCAACATCACGGAATACTTCGACCGAAAGCGCGAGGCCGATGCCTTCATCCGCGAGGTGGAGAACGCCATCCGCGAAGGCCGCCCCATCACCAGCAACGTCACCCAGGCCCGGACCACCTTCGCCGAGGCGGTGGAGGCGTATCTCAAGGACCCTGGCGCCCTCTCCACCTCGAAGCGCCGAGCACTCAAACCGACCGCGGCCGCAGACCGCAAGGTGCGCCTGAAGTGGCTGCGTGACCACTGCTTCGGAACCGTGGCCCTGAAGCGCCTCACCTTCGAAGTGATCGACGCGAAGCTGACGGAGCAGGCGCAGGAGCGCGGCTGGTCGCCGGCCACCCGCTACCGCTACGAAACCACCCTCTCCCGGCTGTTCGACTACTGCAAGAAGCACGGCTGGGTCGCAGTCAACCCCCTGAACGGAGCCGAACGGCTGAACGACGCGAAGGCTCGGCGCAGAACTTATACGGATGCGGAGTGGCAGGCGCTGCTCGAAGCGGCCGACGCGAGAAACGACATGCTCGGCATGTTCCTGCGTCTCGCCTGGAGCACGGGTGCGCGGAAAGGCGAGCTGCTCAATCTCCGCTGGTGCGACATCGAGCCGGCCGCTGATGAGTCGCTCGGCGCGAAAATCTGGCTCCACGATGTGAAGAACCACGAGCCGCGGACCGTCTTCATCGACACAGCGACCTATGCCTTGCTCCAGGCCCACGAGCAGGAGTACCGCAAACCGTCTTCGGTGCTGGTGTTTCCGTCTCGCACCCGGCGAGGCCGCTATGCCGTAGACCAGCCGTTTCGGGAGGCCCGGGAAGCCGCAAAGCTAGACGCGCCAGACCCGAAGTATGGCGAGGTGCTGACCATCCACCACATCCGTCACACCTGGGGCACCCGCCTGGGTGAGCGCGGGGCCACCCTGGCGCAGCTCATGGCAGCCGGCGGGTGGAAGACCCCCGGGATGGTCGCTCGCTACATGAAGCGCCGCGAGCAGCAGGCGGCCGAGGCAGCGATGCTGCTCGCCGGAGCGCGGGAGGGTATGTGATGGAGCTGACCCTCGCCCTCTTGTACCTCCTACCGGCGCTGATCGCGCTCCTCCGCGACCACCGGCATTTCTACTGGCTATTCGCCCTGAACCTGCTGCTCGGCTGGACGGTGATTGCCTGGCTGGTGGCGCTGGTCTGGTCGTGCCTGGGCGCGACGGAAGCGGGACGCCCGCACCGCGTCAATTAACAATCAGGCTTGCGTCATACCTAACAGCGCGTTTAGTATTCTCCTAATCTCTTGTTAAGCATCCTTTGTGGCTGCTGCAACAAGATGGGCTGGGGTGGAGAGTAAGGCAGTCCCACGCCGCCGGACTCGAACCGGACCGCCACAGTGATCCCGCGCCGTCGACCAAACATTGCAGGGAAAACGCTGAGGCTGTGCTCTCCGCTTACACCACGGCACCACCTATTTCAAGGAGTCTGTGCCCCGTGGGCTGCCTTGACGCTAAAGATATAGCGGTGCCCGGTTCATTGCAATAAGAGCACGCAGGCGACCACTCCGGTATTGCAACAAAAAAGCCAAAAGCCCCTTTTGTAGAAACAGCCGTGTGAAGCTTCTCAGGCTGCCTCCGCCTCCAGATACTCCTGCACCAGCTTGCCGTACTCCTCCGGGGACAACGCCTCGGGCGGGTGCGCCTCCACCGCTACCATGATCCGCGCCGCGGCAGACCGCAGCAGCGACACCATGCCCGCCGTCTGGCGAACCGCGGCCACGGCATCGGCGAGCAGCGCCGTGGCTTCATCGGGGTGCTCGGCCACGAATTGAGCGACTGCACCCGGGGGTTGGGCGAGCAACGCTACCAGGGTGCGACGGGTGGATGCGCTGGCGTCGAAAGCATTGGCGAGGGCCAGGGCTTGCTGCTTGTCCATGCTGTTGCTCCTGCTGGTGTTTCGGGGGTTTCGGAGCAAACTCTAGCGCAGCGGCGCAGCGGGTGACAAACAACTAAACGCTGTGGGCGGTCACAACGCGGGGTTGTTAAAACTCCTCAGTGTCCAACCGCGTCAGCGTTATAAAATCCACTAGCAATTTTTTAAAATATGTCTATTGTCGGGTGTCATGTTTTGAAGCAACGGTAGACACGAAAAAGAAAAAGGCCCCTTAAGCCGAAACGAGCGCCCTCTCTCACAAAGCCGCTTGTTCCTGCTACCGGGGCCGGTATTAGGCACCACTCACCCTTACTAGGAGATTAGATGATACCTAACGGCCACCAAGGTAGTCCCAAATCGACCGCTAGGCAAGCGGCCCGAGCAATCATTGACGGCTTCGCACAGTCGTTTGGTCCACAGTTAGCGGCGCGGTTGGCGTGGGCAATTGCGGTGATTCTAGTCTTAGCGACCGTCCATTTCCTTCGGTGACGGTGCTTGATCCCTTCCACGGGACCGGCAGTTTGATGATGGGGAAAGGTGCCCCGACCCCTCCCTGCCCGGAAAGCTGACCAACAAACCAGCAGGAAGGGGCCGGGGCGATGCCAGCCTTTTGCCGTGGAGGACGGAGGAAGGTGTACCCACCCCACGGCCGGGCGGCTGGCAGCCCGTCAGACGCACACCCCCGGTGGGGACCGTGGCGAAACCCGCCGCGGGTGCGCAGCCTCTCATTTTCAGACCGTGTACAACAAACCGCAGAACGTAGGTCGAGCAATCTTGAACTCGCGCAGCAGCCGCATCTGAAACTCCGCGAGTTCCCGCACCTGTTGGCGTTGGATCGAGCGGCCCGCCTCGTCGTCGGCAAGGTGATGCAGGATGCCCATGACTGCGACTTCATCGGCGTAACACGCCAATTCAAGCAGCGCCTCGGTCTCGGCCGTCAGCAGGCCGCACACGGTTGCCAGCGGCGCGATTTCTCGCCACGTCTGCCGCGCATAGTAACCTTCGAGGTGCACCGGGGGGTCGTCCAGCGGGTGATTCAGGTCCTCGTCGAAACCGTCGTACATCTTTAGAACTCGTCCCATCCGTCAGGCGCACCCAGGGTGTCGTCGATCCGCGGCCGGCGAGCGAACGTATGCGGGCTCAGTCCAAGCTCAGCCGACAACCGCCGCTTCTCGGACAGTTGTGCCGCGGAGAAGGCGGACGGGTTCTCCCGAAACGCCGCCTCCAAATGAGCGAACGTGGCAAGACTTGTCTCGAACAGCGGGTGCCAGGAATCTACACTCGCAAGATCGGCACGGTATTGCCGGTACAGTTTCTTCGCCTCGCTGTTCAACCAAGCCGGCGCACGTCCTTGCACCCTGCGGCGTGAGTGCGTTGTCGGCTTCGCCAGTTTCACGGGTTTCAGATGCGCGACCACAATTCACCTGTCAAATTTTCAAAGCTGCGCACGAAAATTCGCCTGCTGCGCCGGTCCTGTTTCGCTGCGTTCCTGGAAACCGAACCGGGGGGTTCCGATCAGTCATCGTCGTCGCCCTCGTCCGGGTCTTCGCCATCGAACTGGAATCCGGCTCCCGCGTTGTGCGGCGGCAGCGGCTCGTCCAGTCCGTCGATGGCGGGCAGGTCTTCCTTGCCGCGTACCTCGTTAGGCGTCATCACGCTGTGCTGGAGCATCACCTGGTACAGCTCGGCTCGCGTCCGGGTGTCACCGCGTAGCAGGGCGTTGACGTTGAACTTGAAGTGCTGACCGTTGGTGCGGTCCTGAGCGGTGAGAAGCTTGTTGTCCAGCTCGGCCTCCCACTTCGCGATCCAGGAGCTGAGCGTGTACTTCACGACGAACAGGTCCATGTGCTCGGCGTTTCGATACGTGGCGCGGTCATAGATACCTAGCACCTGCGGTGGCACGCGCAGCATTCCGGCGATCTCCACCCGGTTGTCCTTGCGCGTGTCCAGGAACTGAGCTTCCTCTGGATTGAAGCTGAGCTTCTCCGTCCTCATCCCTTCATCGATCACGGCCCACTTGTGAGCACCGGAGCGCCCCCCGTACACAGTGTTGAGCTGATTGGCGAGCCGCTGCGCCGCCTCCGGAGCGAGGGTATCCGGGTGGCTGACAATGAACCTCGGACTGGCACCGCTGCCGAAGAACTGGCCCCCGAACTCCTGAGCTGCCAGACCGAGACCGATGACGTGGCGGGCGTACTCCAGAAAGGACAGCCCTTTCAAACCCTGCTCATCAAGCATTAGGCCCGGGACATGGATCACGTTGGCGGCGGGGAAGAACACGGGCCGGCCGGCGACCAGCGTGCGGTACAGCAGCGCACCCTCCTCGATCACAGGCTCGGTGGCCCGCGATGGGAGCGGCCACAAAGCCACGGCTCGTCCCTCGGGAGTGCGCTCGATCCAGGCGTAGCCGTTACCGTGGAAGACCGCCCGCGCCTGCAACACAGATTTGAACGTGACCGCATTCTGTCGGTCGTTTGGTCGTCGCCGCAGCAAGTTTGCCTTCGGTCCACTGTGGACGCGAGAAGTGCCGGCCAGATTATCTTCGTCCTGCATCAGCTTCACCGGCAACATCCCTAGGGTCGAGCTGATAAAGTCGATACCAGTCCAGACTGCGGAGTGGTTCAGGGCAGTGTAGTCGGAGACTGGCACGCCGGCCGCGGTTTCCCGACCCAACACCTCCCTGAACCAGTTGGACAGCGCAGCGATACCTCCGATGGTGTCCCGCCGCTCGATCAGGTGGCTCAGCATAGCGTCAGCCCTGAACCCCCGTGACGCGCACCAGTGCCTCAGGCCGCTCCAGCACGAAATCAACCCGAGTCCACACCAGCACGCCGACTTGCAGGTTGGAGCGAAACGCCTCCCGAAGAATCTCCACCTGGACCTCCTGGCGCATTCCGATCAGCACCCGGCTCCAGTCGGCCAGGAGGAGTTCCGATTCATTGCTGCCGGCCCCGCCATCCGTCGGAATTCGAGTCGTGCGGAGCTGACGAAGCTGTTCCACCGAAGGCGGAGGACGCAGTGGCTGTCCAGTGGAATCCTCCAGGAGCTGAAGCGTCTCCCAATCCCGCGGACTCATCAACGCAGCCACGGACGGTTGGGAGCTGTCGATGTTGGCGTCTTCCAGTGCCCGAAGCGCCTGAACGAACGGGCTGTAACCGGTGAGGGTCGCGTTATGAGCGATCACAGTGACGCCGCTGGTTCCAGTGACGCCGAGCGGCTCGTCACCGGTACCACTGCCGAACAGCCCAGCGCGGTCGATCTCTCCACCCACCGCGCCGCTCAGGCTGGTCTCGGCGGCGGGCACGATGTTTGCCGCATCCTGCACCAACTCCACCGGAATTTTTACCATCACCGCCAGCGTTGCAGGGACGAAGCTGACGCGAGAGAAAATGGGGTCATCCTCGTTAACGGGGGCATTCTCGGGTCGCCAGGTAGGCACCGGGTCTGCGTCAATCCGCGCCAGATGAAATTGGTCAGCGGCGCCGCTCAACGGCACCGTGATCGCTCCCGCCCGGCTCAGAGCAGAGCCCGCTCGAATCAAGTCGATGAACCGGGCTGATAGCGCCTCATCGACGAAGAAACCGCCCGCCGAGCCGGTGGCGCCTTCCAGCGCCCGTTGCTCGTGGGGCGCGAGCCGCTGGCCCAGACTGCTGCGGACCGCGGCGGCGAGAAACGCACCGGGTGTGATGTCACCCTCTGTTGGCGGAGGAGCAATTCGCTCGCCGGGTCGATAGCCGCGCAATTCACGGCCGGTCGAGTCGCGAAATGCGATGCTGCCGCCGCTGGTGCCTACATTGACCAGCTCCAGTTGCAGCTCAACCGTGCTCAAGTCGATCTCCACACGGCGACGCTCGGTTCGCAGCTCGTCGAGTTCGCGCCGCTCGGCTCCATCCACGGCGCGTTCGTCGCCACCCGCTTGGTCTATCAGGCGGCCAATGCCCGCGTCGAGTTCGTCGTAACGTTCGCGCATGGCCTCGATCAAGGTGTTGAGGTTGCGGTCCACCGCGCCGCGATGGACTTTGTAGCGCGAGTACAGCTCGGAAGGGATGCGCATGACTTCTATCGTTCCCACGTTTTGCTAACCGAATTGATGCGCACCCTGCCACATCCGCGGTGACTGCCAAAGCCGCACGTTTCCGACACTTTCTCATTCAATACGCTGGAGCGCGTCGAATAGCTGGTTGAGGTATTCCAGACTTGAGCGGAGGCGCTGAGTCGGGCGCCCGCGACGCCGCGCTTGCAGGATGCGCTTGGTGAGCAGCACGCGGGCCTCATCCAAATCCGGAATCGCCCGCCGACGGATCATTTCCCGGTCAGCCGTCAGCTTTCGATCCAGCCGCTCCAGCTCCGCCCGCCACCGTTGCCGCCGGTAGGCCAAGCGCTGCCGGCAGCGGCGCGAGCAGGTCTGGCGGTGGCGACGGCTGTGGGGTGGCAGCGCCTTTTTGCACCCGGGTGCGGCGCAGAGGCGGAGCTGAGGCGCATCATCAGTCACGAGCGTTGCTCCGACAGGCCGGCGTCGGGTTTGTCGGGTTACTTAGGGGTAACCCGACAAACCCGACACCCGACGAGTCCTGTTGACCCGACAAACCCGACGAAACCCGACGCGAAACCCGACGCCTTTTCACCAGTCCTCCGTGGTGGCGTCGCCGCCATCGCCCCGGGTGGGCATCGCGAACTCGCCTTCAATGCGCCACTGTGCAGTCACCGGGTTGGCCTCGACTGCGGTTTTCCAGGCGTCTCTGGCGTTTGCGGCCGAGCAGCGGCGAAGGAACTCCGCCCGCCACCACGAAACCGGCACCCGGTCGTTCGATTTCTTAGCCAGTTCGAGCAGGATGGTCAGGGCGAGCCGCTGATTCTTTCCGCGGATGCTCCGCGGCTGCTCGACCACCCCGGGTGTATCCGCTGGAAGCAAAACCAACGAGGTCTCTGACAGCTCGTCGAATTCCGCCGGCAGCGGAATCTCTACAACCTCCGCCCGAAACCACCGCTCGGGCGGCGCCGGCCCGTCCTTCATCTTGCTGCACCGGAGCGACACCAGATCGGTCAGCCGCTCGTGGCGCTCCAGGCGATACTCAAAATCGACGTTCGCACGTAGCGCGGACGAACCCCGAGCGCGGTCCTTGGCGCCGTGCCCGGTGTGGTGAACGATCAGCACGGTGGCGCCATACGGCTCGCGCAGCAGCCGGTCGATGTTGCGAAGCGCCAGCCCCATGTCCTTGGCCGAGTTTTCCTCCGCACCCGGTGCAGCCTTCGCCAGCGTATCGACCGCGACGATTCGCGGCGGGCCGTGTTCCCGGGCGATGGCGGCTACTTCATCGGCTGCTTGCTTCGCGCTCGCGGGATCGAACAGGTCCACCGCTCGGCGGCTAATGAAGATGGGCAGTGTTGCCATGTCCACGTCGTGTTGCCGGCACCAAGCCGCCACCCGGCGAGCTAGCCCGTTCGCACCCTCGCCAGCGAAACAGATCGAAACGCCTTGGCGCACGGCGTGGCCGTGCCAGTCCCGGCCCGAAGCGGTAGCGAGCAGCAAGTCGAGCGCGAAAAACGACTTGAGACTGCCGGGGAGTCCGACCACCATTCCGGTGGAATCGGTTTCCAGGGCAGCGTCTATCTGCCATTCAGTCGGACGGAGCCGTTGTTGTAGCTCGGCGCCGTCCATGAACAACGAGCGCCGCGACATGCCGCCGGGTGTATTGGTAGATTGGTTGGTATCGTCCGGCTCATCGTCAAAATCTTCAAAATCTTCCGCGGGGTCGCCCATCTCATACGGGATCGACTTGGCGACGTGATGCTCCCACAGATAGACCAGCGCCTTGTCCTGGTTCTGCCGGCGGTGATCGAGCGCAACCGCCATCGGCCCTGGCAGATGGAAGGCGACGCTCAATCGTTCCTGGGCATCGAGCCCGAGCAGGGCGAGCCGCTTCATCAGCCCGGCCACGAGCTTGGAGCGGTCGGTGCCGGGCCGGAACACGCCTTTGAGGGCGCCCCGTTCCTCCGGGGTCAGGTACGCCGCCACCTTCCGCAGCTTCCGCAACGTCTCGGCTTCGTCGAGCAGCGGCGGCATCTCGCCGGCATCCTCGGCTTTCGAGGATTTGGTGGCGTACTGATAGAGTTCTTTGATGGCTTCCGCTGACGGCGGTTTGATGGGGCGGTTGTGGAGGACGTGGCCGGTGAGGGTGGCGTATCTCGGGGAGTCGCCTTTGTAGACTTCGACTCCGCTCCGTGCATTGGTGAAATCGTGCGGGAGCCCATCAGCTTGAACGAGCACCCGCAACCCTGTGCCGCTGGGTGAGAACTCGACATAGGAATCGAGCAAGTTGACCAGCCGCTCCGCCCACGGCTCCAGGGAGAAGCCGTCGTCGGCAACGCAATCATCGAGGTCCACCACCGCGATCCCGTCGCGCTCCACCAACCGGCCAATGACCTTGCCGCGGCCGGCTTCGATGGCGGCTCGGGCTTGCTCGAAGCTGCCCCATGTCTCCGGTTCTTTCGTGGAGATACGGCGCCCGCTGGTGGGGCTCAGTGGTATCTTGTCCTCGCTGGTGACGCAGAACCGACCCTCGCGCAGAGGGATGGCGTCAAAATCCGGGGCACCCCAGCCGGCAGGCCGGCTAGAGCCGTTGACAGCGGTGCTGTGGCGCGGGGTAGACTCCGCACGTCCATTACGCTTCCTGTTGGACGTTGAGCCACCCGCACCGCGTTGGTGCGGGTCGCTCATCACCTCCTCCCGGCGGCTCTCGCCTGCGATTCCTCACGCCAGTGCCGAATGAGCCGGCTTTCCGAGACCAGAAGCCTGGGGTGGCTCCGGGTGCCGGCGGCGAATCGCTCAATGACCGCGCCGCTCGCAACCAGTCCGTTCTCGTGGCGATGGCGCAAATCCCAGCGAAACGCACTCTGTGAGGTATAGTACCTGCGTCCGCACTGGTCGAAGAACTGGCGGGCCGGCAAGTAGTCTTGAGGCAATCCGTCGTCCGCGAGCGGGAACGACGTTTGAATGGTCGAGGTGCGTGGCATCTTGAAAAACCCTGTTCGCAAACACTTATCCCCCAACCTCCGGCTGGGGCGTTCAAGTGCTCACAAAGGGCAAAGGTTCTCGGTCGTGTGCTGGCGTTTTACACATCCCCTACTCGGGGAGCCTCCGGCCCAACGGAGGTGCCAGTGAGCCACGTGGCGAACTCTACAAATGAAGTTTCCGACTCGTCAACTTTTCCGTTCGCCGCACCCCGGCGCTTCTCCCTTTGGTGCAAACTTGGTGCAACGCCATGCACCAAACGCCTCGAATACACACAACTCCACAACAAACAATCGCCCTGGAATTGGGGGCTATTGGTGGCGAGATGAGTCACTATTCGCTCTTGAAAACCGGCGAGGGGAAACCCTCCGTGGGTTCGAATCCCACCCCTTCCGCCAGGATTCGCAGGAGTGACGTTTCCACGCCTCGCCCCCCGATCA
>NZ_JAWLHP010000077.1:0-10372 GCF_041690275.1 Thioalkalivibrio sp. | reverse complement strand
TGGTGGGCCCGGCAGGACTCGAACCTGCAACCAAAAGATTATGAGTCTTCTGCTCTAACCATTGAGCTACAGGCCCCGATGACCGAGCAACCCCGGATTGGGTCCGGGGTTGTGTCCGAGCTTACTCGAGATCCATGTAGGTTCGCAGCAGCTCCGCGCGGGTGGGGTGGCGCAGCTTCCGCAGGGCCTTGGCCTCGATCTGCCGGATACGCTCGCGGGTCACGTCGAACTGCTTGCCGACCTCTTCGAGGGTGTGGTCGGTGTTCATGTCGATCCCGAAGCGCATGCGCAGGACCTTCGCCTCGCGCGGCGTCAGGGTCGACAGGATCTCGCGGGTCGCCTCGGACAGGCTCTCGCGCGCGGCCGAGTCGACCGGGGTCGTCACCTTCTCGTCCTCGATGAAATCGCCGAGATGCGAGTCCTCGTCGTCGCCGATCGGGGTCTCCATGGAGATCGGTTCCTTCGAGATCTTCATCACCTTGCGGATCTTGTCTTCGGGCATCTCCATGCGCTCGGCCAGTTCCTCGGGCGTGGCCTCGCGGCCCATCTCCTGCAGCATCTGCCGGGAGACCCGGTTCAGCTTGTTGATCGTCTCGATCATGTGCACCGGAATGCGGATGGTCCGGGCCTGGTCCGCGATCGACCGGGTAATGGCCTGGCGGATCCACCAGGTCGCGTAGGTCGAGAACTTGTAGCCGCGGCGGTACTCGAACTTGTCCACCGCCTTCATCAGACCGATGTTGCCCTCCTGGATGAGGTCCAGGAACTGCAGGCCGCGGTTGGTGTACTTCTTCGCGATGGAGATCACCAGACGCAGGTTCGCCTCGACCATCTCCTTCTTCGCGCGGCGGGCCTTGGCCTCGCCGATGGACATGCGCCGGTTGATGTCCTTGATCTCGGCGATGCTGAGGTTGGCCTCCCGCTCGATGTCCAGCAGCTTCTTCTGCAGGCGCACCACGTCATCCGCGATCAGTGCCAGCTGTTCCGTGTACCTGCCCTTCGCCTTCTTCGCCTGGTGGATCCAGGTCAGGTTGGTCTCGTTCTTCGGGAACGAGTCCAGAAAGGTCTTGCGGGGCATGTGCGAGTCGACCACGACCAGCTTCATGATCTGGCGCTCGTGGCGGCGGATCCGGTCGATGGTGTTGTGCAGGTTGGAGGTCAGCTCGTCGACCACGCGCGGCACGAGCTTGAATTCCATGAAGTAACGGGCGGTTTCTTCCCGAGCACGGGCATAGGCCTCGTGATCCCCCCGGTCGCAGGCCTCCTGAGCGGCCTGGTGCAGCTCCGCGAGGCGCGCGAACCGGACCCGGGCCTCCTCCGGATCGGGACCCGTGTCCTCGACTTCCTCTTCGTCATCCGAGTCGTCGTCGGAATCGCTGTCGCCGTCGTCGCCGGTATCGTTTGCCGCCGCCGTCTTGGTGGCTCCCGCCGGGACGGCGCTCGCCGGGCCAGGAGTCGCTGCAACGTCCGCGGGATCCGCAAGGCCGCGTGCAACGGCCTCGCCATCGGCGACGTCCGGGTTGATGAAGGAGACCACCACATCGGTCAGGCGGCCGTTGTTCTCGACCAGGCGGCGATACTGCGCGAGCAGCTGGCTGATCGCCGACGGATGGTGTGCGAGCGCGAACAGGACCTGCATCAGGCCCTCCTCGATGCGCTTCGCGATGCGGATCTCACCCTCGCGGGTAAGCAGTTCGACCGTGCCCATCTCGCGCATGTACATGCGCACGGGGTCGGTGGTGCGGCCGAAGTCGCTGTCGACGGCGGCCAGTGCTGCCACCGCATCCTCGGCGTCCTCGTCGGTGGAGACGCTGCCGTCGGCGAGGAGCAGGGTGTCGGCGTCCGGTGCCTGTTCATGGACCGCGATGCCCATGTCGTTGATCATCGCGATGATGTCTTCGATCTGCTCGGAATCGATGATCGAATCCGGCAGGTGATCGTTTACCTCGGTATACGTCAGGTAGCCCTGTTCCTTGCCCTTGGCAATGAGCTCCTTGAGCTGTGACTGCTGCTCTTCACGATTCATCGCGTGTGTACTCCGAGGATAATGTCCAAAAATCGAATCTCTTAGTATAGCAGAGAATACTGATTTTGCAGTTGCGAAAGGCTGTGGTATGGGCAGGCGCGGGCGTTTCCATTCCTGGCTGATGCTCACCCTGTCGGGAGTATAGTTCGCACATAGGATTCCGATCGCCGGATGCCGACTCGACCGCTCATCGGAAGGATTGGGTCGCGCTCTGCGGATTCAACCGGCGATTCCGATTGGACGCTGGAAATCGGCCGTTATTCCCGGGGTTCGTCCGGCCGGAAATCGCACGCGAGCAGCGACTGAAGGCCTCGGAGTTCCGCCCGTTCTTCCTCGCTCAGCGGCCTGTCCACGCGGGCGGACAGGTCGCGGATGCGTTCACGGCAGTGTTCCCGAAACAACCTGTTGGCGCTATCGAGTGCCACGCGTCGCGAAAGTTCCGCGTCCTCCCCGCCAAGGGACTGCCCGGCGAGCGACATCAGACGGGCGAAGTAGGTCTCTTCGCGAAACTGCTCGAGCAGGCGTGCGGTGGTGATTCCGGGGTTCGCCCGGATCCGGTCCAGGATCGCGCCGAGGATCTCGGGCCCACGCCCGCCGGCCGACCGCAGCCGTTCCAGGGCCGGATCGCGCCAGTCCTCCTGCGGGCATTGAATCACGCGCGCGAGCAGGGCCGTCCAGAGATGACTCGCGCCCTGTCCCGGGCGATCCTGCCTCGCGGTGCGGATCCTGGCCTGCGCCGGTGCGGCCCTGTCGGGAGCGTCGGCCGACTCGCCGAGCATCTCGAGGATCTGTGCGCGGGGCGTCCGGGTGTGTTCTGCAACGAGATCGCAGAGCTGGGTCCGGAACAGCGGGTCGGCCACCGTGCGGATCAGCGTCACCGCCGCGTGGGCGCACTGGCTGCGGCCCTCGGCGGTTTCCAGCGGGTAATGCTCGCCGAGCAGGTGCATGAAGGTCTCGGAGAGCACGGAGCTGCCGGCCAGGCGCCGTTCCCAGCCTTCCAGGCCCTCGTGGCGCACCAGGCTGTCCGGGTCCTCGCCTTCGGGCAGGAACAGCATCCGGACCTCCCGCATCCCCTGGATTACCGGCAGGGCCTGCTCGAGCGATCGCCAGGCCGCCCGCCGACCCGCCGCGTCGCCGTCGAAGCACAGGACCAGGCGGGGCACCTGCCGGAACAGCAGTTCGAGGTGACCGCGCGTCAGTGCTGTGCCCATGCAGGCGACCGCGCGGCGAAAGCCGGCCCTGGCGAGGCCGACCACGTCCATGTAGCCCTCCGTGACCACCAGTTCAGCGAGCCGGGTCTCGGCGCGCCGCGCCTCGTACAGCCCATAGATGGTGTGCCCCTTGTGGAAGACCGCGGACTCCGGACTGTTCAGGTACTTGGGCTCTCCGGCCTCGATCAGCCGGCCGCCAAAGCCGATCACCCGGCCCCGGCGATCGCGGATGGGGAACACGATGCGCGCGCGAAAGCGGTCGCGGAGGCTGCCGTCGTCCCGGCGCGCCGCCAGCCCGGCTGCGAGCAGGGTCTCGGTGCCGAAGCGGTTGCCGAGCGCGCGTGCCAGGGTGTCGGCCCCGGCCGGCGCCCAGCCGAGCGAGAAGTCCCGCGCGGTGCTGCCATCGATCCCGCGCGCCTTCAGGTAGTCGATCGCGGCCGGGGTCTGCCTGAGCTGGTCGACATAGAAGCGGGACGCCGCCGCCAGTGCCTCCAGCAGCGGCGCCAGAGACTCGGTGTCCGGACCCGTGGATTCCCGGGGAACCTCCAGGCCTGCCCATTCGGCCAGCTGGTCGATGGCCTCCGGAAAACTGAGGTTCTCGTACTCCATCAGGAAGGTGACGGCGGTTCCGTGGGCCCCGCAGCCGAAGCAGTGATAGAACTGCTTCTGCGGCGAGACGTAGAAGGAGGGGGTCTTCTCTGCGTGAAACGGGCAGCAGGCCGAGAATTCGCTGCCCGATTTCTTCAATGACACATGGCGCTGGACCAGCTCCACGAGATCCGTGCGCTCGAGCAGGTCGTCAATGAAGGGCTGGGGGATCCGTCCTGCCATCACTTGCCAGGGCTGGTGCGGTCGCCACCTGCGCCTTCGGCTGCGGTACGGGAGGCGTTCAGCGCTGAATGTCCTGGACGGATCCCAGGGAACGGATCCAGGGCTCGGTGGCGCGTACCGCGGCGGGCAGATTCTCGAGGGCCTGTTCCGCGCCGGAGCGGGCGGCAAAACTGCCCGCCAGGGCCACGACGAAGTCACGTCCGTTGGAGCGGGTGGGAACGTAGCGGATCCCCGTGAGCTGGTGCTGCTCGACAAACCGGCGCGCACCGTCGAGGTCCGGGGCGGCAATCAGCTGGATGGTCAAGTTGTCCGGGCTCTGGCGCGCAAGCCATTCACCGTCCTGGACAAGATCTGATGCCGTGGGCGCCGGCTCGGCCGCTGGGGTTGCGGGGCTCCCCGGTGCCTCGGAGGCGGTGGTCGCAGGCTCGGGGCGCGGCTCGGGTTCGGGTTCCGGCGCGGGTTCGGGTTCCGGCGCGGGTTCGGGCTCCGGCAAGGGTTCGGACTCCTCCGGGGATGACGGGGCGGGCTCGGGGATCACCGGGGCATCCGGCGTTTCAGGGAGTGGCGGCTCGCGTGGTTCCGGCTCGGCGGGCACCCAATCGTCGAAGGGCACCTCCACCACGTCCTGGTCGTCAGGCCCGTCTGCACTGGAAGCGGGCCCGGGAGCCTCCTCTGGGGCGACCGGCAAAGGCAGCTGCACGGTGGTGCTCGGTGGCGCCTCCGGGCGCTCGAAGAGATGGCGTGCAAACGGTGCCAGTATCAGGAAGGCCACTACCCCCGCCACGACCGGTACGAACCAGCTTCGGCTCCAGAACGGTACCCTGTCCTGATCCGAATCCGAGGACTGCTGTTGCCAGCGGCCCGTGTACGGATCCCAGTCGTCTTCCGATGCTGGTTCCTGTTCCCGCTGATCGGCCGCCTGCAGCGAGTCGCGCCGCCCGATCGGCCTGAGATCCTCCGGCGGTTCATCCGGCGGGTCCCCGGTCACGCCCAGCGGGGGCATGCCGCGCGCGAAGGCCGCCATCCGGTCGTCACGCAAGGGTTCCGGCTCCGGTGGCGCTTCTTCTTCCTCGCCCCGGCGTGCCCGGCACAGTCGTTCCAGCCAGGCGTTCGCCTGATCGTTCAGCGCACCCGGCAGCCCCTTGCTGGCCGCCTGCAGGTCGGCGATCGCCTCCTCGGTGAGGATTTCGCCCGGGTCGGCCATGCCGGCCGCACGCAGGCGGTGGGTGAGATACGCGGCTGTCTGTTCCAGGCTGAAGGGGCGCAACGTGAACCGGGCGATCTGGTGGTCGTCCGACGGACGCAGTTGCAGGCGGCGGCGCAGCAGGACCTGGTCGCCGACCAGCACCAGGCGCGGGGCGCGGCCTTCCACGCCCAGGATCTCTCCGCGCATGCGCAGCAGGATGTTGATGATGTCCATGCCCAGCAGGTGGGCGTCGTCCACCGCGATCACCGGGTCGAAGCCCGCGCGGATGCGCTCGCTCATCAGGTCGCTCAGGGCTCGGTCGGGATCGTCGTGACCACTGGCCTGCAGGTGGCTGCGGATGGTGAAGTCGACAGCCTCGAAGCGGGTGTTCATGCGCGCCCGGAACGCGATCAGCTCGAAGTTCTCGGGCAGGGAACCGAGCAGCCGCATCAGTTGCATGCTGCGGCCCGAGCCGATCTCGCCCGTGATCAGCAGGATCGCCCCGGACATGTCGATCGCCTGGCTGGCGGCAGTCACCGTGTCCTCGATCAGGCTGTCGGTGTAGATGAAGTTCTCGCTCGGCAGCGCGTCGAACGGGGCTTGCTGCAGCCTCAGCTCGGCCAGACAGTCGGGTTGCAGGGACATGGCGGCGGACTCAGATCAGTGTGCGCAGGTCGAAGACACGCTGGTGTTCGTGGATGGCGAAACGGTCGGTCATCCCGGCGATGTAGTCGGCGACCCCCCGCGCGAGACCGTGTTCGTCGGCCTCGGCCAGCCGCCGCACATGCACCTGGAAGTGCTCGGGCAGCAGCTTGGTGTCCTCCATGAAGGCGAAGAACAGGTCGTTCACGATGCGTTCCGCCTTGACCGTCATCCGGTATACCCGATGGTGATGGTACAGGTTCTGACGCAGGAAGCGCTTGAGTTCCCGATTCTGGCGTGCGGTCTCCGGGCTGAAGCGGATCAGCGGTTCGGGGAAGCTCCGGACCGCCTCCAGGCTGTCGACGCCAGCGCCGCGCAGGGCCTCGCGGCTGGCCGTGATCAGGTCGGAGGCCAGGGTGTCGATCATGCGCCGCACGGTCTCGTGGCGCACGCGGCGGGCCTCGAGGCCCGGATAGCTTCGTTGCACCTGTTCATGCCGGACCCGGAACAATTCGACTTCGCAGAACTGCTCCATCGTCAGCAGGCCCGCGCGCAGTCCATCGTCGATGTCGTGGTTGTTGTAGGCGATCTCGTCCGCCACGTTGGTCAGTTGGGCCTCGAGACTTGGCTGACGGCCGTTCAGGAACCGCTCGGCGACCGGCCCGAGGCGGCGCGCATTGTCCGGCGAGCAGTGCTTCAGGATGCCCTCGCGGGTCTCGAAGGTGAGGTTCAGGCCATCGAACTCGGCGTAGTGCTGCTCCAGCAGGTCGACAATGCGCAGGGACTGCAGATTGTGCTCGAAGCCGCCGCGATCGCGCATGCAGTTGTTCAGTGCCCGCTGACCGGCGTGGCCGAAGGGCGTGTGCCCGAGGTCGTGCGCCAGCGCGATGGCCTCGGTGAGGTCTTCGTTCAGCCCGAGCGCGCGAGCGCTGGAACGCGCGATCTGGGCCACTTCCAGGGAGTGCGTGAGGCGATTCCGGAACAGGTCGCCCTCGTGGCTGACAAAGACCTGCGTCTTGTATTTGAGGCGCCGAAAGGCCGTGCTGTGCACGATGCGGTCACGGTCGCGCTGGAATTCGCTCCGGTGATTCGGGGGCGGCTCGAGATGGCGCCGTCCCGCCGAACACTCGGCAACCGCCGCGTACGGCGCGAGCCGCGGCGCGACGACGGGGCTCATTCCCGCTGGCGACTCAGCCGACACCGGTTGCCCGGCTGGAGGTGACGGGCAGAGTGGCCTCCAGCGCCTCCGGTGGAAAGTCGGCAGTGACCACCGCCGCGCCAATCGCCTGCAGCAGGACGAGACGCAGCCGACCGTTCACCACCTTCTTGTCGATGGCCATCAGCTCGCGGAAGCGTGCGGCGTCGATCTGCTCCGGTGGATGCAGTTGCAGACCGGCCCGGGCGATCAGCGACTCGGCGCGTTCCCTGTCTGCCGGGTCCAGCCAGCCCATCGCCTCGGACATCCTGGCGGCCATGGCCATGCCGGTGCCGACCGCCTCCCCATGCAGCCATTCGCCGTAGCCCATGCCCGTCTCGATCGCGTGCCCGAAGGTGTGGCCGAGGTTCAGCAGCGCGCGCCGTCCGGACTCGCGTTCGTCGGCGGCAACCACCTCCGCCTTGCAGGCGCAGGAACGGTGGATGGCCTCGATAACGATCTCCGGTTCGAGCGCCAGCAGGCGTTCGATGTTTACCTCCAGCCAGTCGAAGAAGCCGGCGTCCTGGATGAGCCCGTACTTGATCACCTCCGCCACCCCGGCGCGCAGTTCGCGGGCCGGGAGCGTCCGGAGGGTGTCGATGTCGATGATCACCGCGCGGGGCTGGTGGAAGGCGCCGATCATGTTCTTGCCGAGGGGATGATTGACCCCGGTCTTGCCGCCCACGGAGGAGTCCACTTGCGAGAGCAGGGTGGTGGGCACCTGGATGAAGTCGATGCCACGCTGGTAGATGGCCGCGGCGAACCCGGCGACGTCGCCCACCACGCCGCCTCCGAATGCGATCAGGGTGGTCCCGCGGTCGAGCCGCGCCTGCAGCATGCGTGTAAGGATCGACTCCACCGTGGCCAGGGTCTTGAAGCGTTCCCCGTCCGGGAGGTCGATCCAGGTGAAGTCCTGGCCGTCGAGCAGGGCCCTGAGACGGTCGCCGTGGAGCGGCGCCACCGTCTCGTTGCTGACCACGACCAGGCGCTGCCCGCGCAGGTGCGGCCGCAGCACCTGCGCCTCGCGCAGCAGTCCCTCACCCACATGAATCGGGTAGCTTCTGGAACCGAGCTCGACGTTCAGGGTCTTCATGGCAGGCATGATAGCGTGACCCTCGCGGGCTGCGTAGGCGGTTTCGTGCTTTTTCTTGGAAAGGCTTTGATCTATCATTGCGGGTTTCGTCTGCTGCCTGGCCGTTGCCGGCCCCGACCGGCGCGCACATTCAACAAAGTTACCATGGAGAATTTATGCCCCACGTTCGAGTACGCGAAAACGAGCCCTTCGAAGTCGCGCTGAGGCGCTTCAAGCGCACCTGCGAAAAGGCCGGTGTGGTGTCCGAGGTCCGCCGCCGCGAGTTCTACGAAAAGCCCACCACCGAGCGCAAGCGCAAGGCGGCGGCGGCCGTGAAGCGTCAACTCAAGCGGAATTCCCGTGACATTACCCGCCGCGTGCGGATGTACTGACCCCCCCTGCTGCCCGGGGCCCTCGATGTCGCTGAAAGACCGGATCGGCGAGGAGGTGAAGGCCTCGATGCGTGCACGTGACCGGAATCGGCTCGGCGCGCTGCGACTGGTTCAGTCCGAAATCAAGCAATTCGAGGTCGACGAGCGCCGCGAGGTGGACGATGCCGCGGTGCTGGCGATCCTGAACCGGATGCTCAAGCAGCGCCGCGACTCGATCGAGCAGTACCGGCGGGGAGAGCGGGAAGACCTCGCGGCCCGCGAGGAGGCGGAGGTTGCGGTCATCCGGGAATTCCTCCCCGAACCGCTGGCACCCGAGGCCGTCACGGTTCTGATCGAGCAGGCCATCGCGGAGTCCGGCGCCACCGGCCCGAAGGACATGGGCCGGGTGATGGCCATCCTGAAGCCTGTCCTTCTGGGGCGCGCCGACATGGGCGAGGTGAGCCGCCAGCTGCGCGCGCGGCTGCACGGCCCGGCCGGGGGCTGAGCCGGCCATCCTGGCGGTGGCCCGGCTGCGCCGGCCACAATCAAGCGGACGACAACGATGACCGAGCTGGCCAACGACCGATTGCTGCGCGCGCTGATGCGCGAGCCCGTGGATCGCACCCCGATCTGGATCATGCGCCAGGCGGGCCGCTACCTTCCGGAATACCGCGCGACGCGTGCCCGCGCGGGCAGCTTCATGGATCTCTGCCAGAACCCGGAACTGGCCTGCGAGGTCACCATGCAGCCGCTGGCGCGCTTCCCGCTCGATGCGGCGATCCTGTTCTCTGACATCCTGACGGTTCCGGACGCAATGGGGCTCGGTCTCTATTTCGAGACGGGCGAGGGACCGCGCTTCCGTGACCCGGTGCGGTCGCTGGATGCCATCGAACGGCTGCCGGTTCCCGATCCGGAGCAGGAGCTGCGCTACGTGATGGACGCCGTGCGCCTGATCCGGCGCGAACTGAACGGCGCCGTACCGCTGATCGGCTTCGCGGGCAGCCCCTGGACGCTGGCCACCTACATGATCGAGGGGGCAACCTCGCGGGACTTCGCGGAGACCAAGCGTCTGCTCTATGGTGAACCGCAGGCAATGCACGCGCTGCTCCAGAAGGTGGCGGCGGCGGTGTCGGCCTACCTCCGGGCGCAGATCCTCTCGGGCGCGCAGGCGGTGATGATCTTCGACACCTGGGGTGGTTCGCTTACGCCGCGGCATTA
The DNA here is from genome assembly GCF_041690275.1 of Thioalkalivibrio sp. Taxonomy (NCBI): domain Bacteria; kingdom Pseudomonadati; phylum Pseudomonadota; class Gammaproteobacteria; order Chromatiales; family Ectothiorhodospiraceae; genus Thioalkalivibrio; species Thioalkalivibrio sp. The sequence goes on along the minus strand of NZ_JAWLHP010000077.1, from coordinate 620 downwards.
CCGTGAGTTCTCGCTGGCCTACATGCAGCGAATCATCAGCGAACTTCCCCGTGAACACGAGGGCCAGCGGGTCCCGGTGATCCTCTTCACCAAGGGTGGCGGTGCCTGGCTCGAGTGGCAGGCCGATGCCGGCGCGGATGCCCTGGGTCTCGACTGGACCATCGACATCGCGGAGGCGGCCCAACGGGTTGGCGATCGGGTGGCGCTCCAGGGCAATCTGGATCCGTCGGTGCTCTACGCCGGCGACGAGGTGGTCCGGGCCGAGGCGACGCGGGTACTGGATGGCTTTCCGCTGCCGACCGGCCACGTCTTCAACCTCGGCCACGGGATCCATCCGGGCATCGATCCCGACCGGGTCGCGACCCTGGTCGAGACGGTGCACCGTTACCGCGGCGGCTGAACAAGCCCCGTGGCAGCGGCTTCCAGCCGCGCTGCCGATGCCGGTGCCGATCGCGGCCAGAGGCCGCTCCCACGAAGCCCAGCCCCCGAGTCACTGGGTGTGGTGTAGGAGCGGCTTCCAGCCGCGATGCCAAGGCCGATGCCGATCGCGGCCAGAGGCCGCTCCCACGGGTTCCAGCCCCAGGTCACTGAGTGTGGTGTGGGAGCGGCTTCCAGCCGCG
>NZ_JAWLHP010000076.1:6132-10377 GCF_041690275.1 Thioalkalivibrio sp. | reverse complement strand
TCCCAGACGGGTGAAGGTGGTCAGGTCGGCCTGCAGGCCGGCCCCGCCACCCGGGTCCGATCCGGCAATGGTCAGGCAGGTGGGTGGGTGGTGCATCGTGCGGGCCTCCCTTGACGTGAAAATCGCGCGGCTCTCCGGCTCCAGCAGCGTAGGGTGGGGCCAACCCCGCGGGCCCACCACCGAGCGACACGGCCGGGATGGTGGGCCCGCTGCGCTTGGCCCACCCTACGGCCTTCCTTGCTGGTCCGGAGGTGCCGCAGGGCCATCACCGTTACCGTGAAGGTCACGCATTTCTGCCCTCCCTCGCAAGCGGGAGAGGGGGGCCTTCATCTCTCGGGGCGGCGGGTATCGGCATGATCGTGCGGGGATGTGCTGTTCAGGGACTGCCGGCCGCCAGGCGGTCGCGATCGACTGCCGTGCCACGCAGCGAGATCCGGGGCCAGCCAAGGCGTTCCGCATGCGCCGCCAGCGCGGGATCCGCATCCACCGCCACCGGCCGGCGGACTGCCTCGAGCAGCGGGATGTCGTTGCGTGAATCGCTGTAGAAGGTCGCCTCGACCATGGCGTCCTCGGGTTCGCCCCGCTCCCGGAGCCACTGCCGCAGTCGCTCGATCTTGCCCTCCTGGAAGCAGGGGGTCGCGGCGAGCTCGCCGGTGTACCGGCCGTCCCGGAACTCCGGTTCCGTGGCGAGCAGGTGTTCGATTCCCAGCATGTCCGCGATCGGGCGGGTGACGAAGCTGTTGGTCGCGGTGATGATCAGCAGCGTGTCACCGGCTTCGCGGTGCCGGGCCAGCAGATCCGAGGCGCCTGGGGCGATCATCGGACGGATCCGGTCCTGGAGAAAGGTCTCCCGCCAGAGGTGCAGCTGGGGCAGGGGATGCTGTACCAGGGGCTGGAACACGAAGCGGCAGAACGCGTAGATGTCCAGCGTCCCGGCGACGTACTGCGCGTAGAAGTCGTCGTTGAGCCGGGTGTAGGTCGCCGCATCGACCGCACCGACCTCGGCGAGGAAGCGCCCCCAGGCATGGTCGCTGTCGCCCGCAAGCAGGGTGTTGTCGAGGTCGAAGATGGCCAGTGGCATGATCGTGGTCCGGTGTGCAGGCAGAACGGTCTGTGTGCCCGATTGTACGTAGCCGGATCCGGGGGTGCGAGTCGCGGCCGTGAGGCGGACCCGGGCTGTGGGTGCTTTGCCGTGTACCCGCCCGTGTGGAACAATCATGTTAACGAATCATTAGCCGGTTGAACCAAGTGATTGATTGTGATGGCTATCGACCGAACGTAGGTATCATCGTCTGCAACGCGCAACAGCAGCTGTTCTGGGGCAAGCGCGTGGGGCAGGATGCGTGGCAGTTTCCCCAGGGTGGCATCCACCAGGACGAGTCGCCCGAGGACGCGCTGTTTCGCGAGTTGCGCGAGGAGACCGGCCTGCTGCCGGAGCACGTGCGCATACTGGGCGTAACGCGCAGCTGGCTGCGTTATCGCCTGCCTGCGCGCATGGTGCGGCGACGCAGCCAACCGGTCTGCGTGGGCCAGAAGCAGCGGTGGTTCCTGCTGGAAATGGTGGGATCCGACGAGGACTTCCGACTCGACGCGGTGCAGCCAGCGGAGTTCGACGACTGGCGCTGGATCGATTACTGGAGGCCGGTGCATGAGGTCGTGCATTTCAAGCGCAGCGTGTACCGCCGGGCGCTCTGCGAGCTCGTGCCGCTGATGTTTCCCGAGCTGGCGGCCGGCCCTCTGCGCGGTCGCTGCGCCAGTTCGCGTTCGGCCGGTTCATGACGGCCTCGGCACCACCATCCTCGATGCTCGACCTGCTGCGCCGCGTGGTGCAGGAGGTCAACGGAGCGGCGGACTTCTACGAGGCGCTGAGCATCATCGTGACCCGGGTGAAGGGTGCGCTCGACATCGATGTCTGTTCGATCTACCTGAAATCGCCTCGCTCCGAGCGGCTGGTGCTGATGGCCTCCGAAGGATTGCGCCAGGAATCGGTGGGCCAGGTGGAGATGGAGGTCTCCGAGGGCCTCGTGGGGCTGGTGGCCTCGCGCGCCGAGCCGATCAACCTCGAGAACGCCTCCGAACACCCGCGCTTCCGCTACTTCCCGGAGACCGGCGAGGAGCGGTTCCTGTCCTTCCTGGGGGTTCCGATCATCCAGCAGCGCAAGCTGCTCGGTGTGCTGGTGGTGCAGCATCACAAGGCGCGACGCTTCGACAACGAGCACGTGTCCTTCCTCATCACGCTGGCGGCGCAGCTGTCGGGGGCGATCACACACGCGGAATTCACCGACGAGATCGCGAGCGAGACCCCGATGGTCAGCCACGTGAATGTGGAGGCGATCGGTGTCGCGGGTGCGCCCGGCGTGGCCATCGGGCGCGCGGTCGTCGCCTACCGGCTGGCCGACCTCGATTCGATCCCGGACCGCGAGGCGCCCGGCGTCGAAGAGGAACTGGCCCGTTTCGCGATGGCGGTGAATGCGACCCGCGAGGAGATCGAGGGTCTGAAGGCGCGGACGCAGGCCCTGCTGCCGGCCGAGGAAGGCGCGCTGTTCGATGCCTATCTGCTGCTGCTGGGGGATTCGCTGGTGCATCGCACCGAGACCCGGATCCGGACCGGGCAATGGGCCCCCGGGGCGCTGCGCGACACGGTGCGCGAGAGCGTTCGTGTCTTCGAGGACATGGAGGATGCCTACCTGCGGGAGCGTGGAGCCGATATCCGGGATCTCGGACGCCGGATCCTCTCTCATCTGCTGCCTGCCGAGGATGCCGAGGGTGACTTCCCCGAGGGCGGGATCCTGGTCGGCGAGGACCTGACCGCATCGCATCTCGCCGAGGTGCCGATCGAGCGGCTGGGGGCCATCGTGTCGGCCCGCGGCTCGGGTTCCTCGCACATCGCGATCCTCGCGCGCGCCCTGAACGTGCCTGCGGTGATGGGGGTCTCCGATCTTCCGGTCAGCCGTCTGGAGGATCGCGAACTCCTGGTGGACGGCTACCGCGGACGGCTGTACGTGAACCCGGGCCCCGAGCTGCGCGCCGAGTTCATGCGTCTGGTTCGGGAAGAACGCGAGCTGGAGGATGGCCTGCGCACGCTGGCGCTTCAGCCCGCCGCGACCCGGGACGGCCGTCCGGTGCCGGTGATGGCGAACAGCGGTCTGCTCGCAGACATCCGACCCTCGCTGCAGTCGGGCGCCGAAGGGGTCGGGCTGTACCGCACCGAGGTGCCATTCATCATCCGCGACCGCTTCCCGGGCGAGGAGGAACAGGTCGAGATCTACCGCCAGATTCTGGCGTCCTTCGATCCAATGCCGGTGACGCTGCGGACCCTGGATGTCGGCGGTGACAAGGCGTTGCCGTACTTCCCGGTGCGGGAGGACAACCCGTTTCTCGGCTGGCGCGGCATACGCATCACGCTGGATCACCCGGAGATATTCCTGCCGCAGTTGCGGGCGATGCTGAAGGCGAGCGTCGAGCACCACAACCTGCAGATCCTGTTCCCGATGATCAGCACCCTCGAGGAACTGAAGGAGTCGCTGATCCTGCTCAACCGCGCCCGGGAGGAACTGCTGGACGAGGGACTGCCGGTCCCGATGCCGAAGGTCGGCGTGATGATCGAGGTTCCGGCAGCCGTCTACATCGTGGAGGCGCTGGCCCGGCGGGTCGATTTTCTGTCGATCGGGACCAATGATCTGGTGCAGTACCTGCTGGCGGTGGACCGCAACAACGCCCGTGTGGCGAACCTCTACGACACACTGCATCCGTCGTCCATCCGTGCGCTGGAGCTGATTGCCGAAGGCGCGCGGCGGACCGGCAAGCCGGTCAGCGTCTGTGGCGAGATGGCCGCGGATCCGGCGGCGATCATCCTGCTGCTCGGCATGGGCATGGACAGCCTGAGTGTCAGTGTGTCCGCGATTCCGAGAGTCAAGTGGGTGATCCGCAGCTTCACCACCGACCGGGCAGAGGCGCTGCTGGCCCAGTGCCGGCTGCTGGAGAATCCCGAGCAGATCCGCTCCCTGCTGAACAACGCGCTGGTCCAGGCCGGTCTTGGCGGGCTGGTGCGCGCCGGCAAGAACTGACCTGGCTTGTCCAGTGGGGGTGTCTCTCGTTTGTGGGAGGCGAGCCCGCGCGGCGATCCGGCGCCCGTGAAGGCCGCCCAGGGGGCTGGCTTCGTGTAGGGGCGGCCTCTGGCCGCGATGGCCCTGGGCACTCGACACAACGCCGCATCGCGGCTGGAAGCCGCTCCCACGAGCACCC
>NZ_JAWLHP010000076.1:0-6032 GCF_041690275.1 Thioalkalivibrio sp. | reverse complement strand
TTTGTGGGAGGCGAGCGCTCTCGGTGATCCGGCGCGTCGGACCGGATGTCCCGGCGGGCGCTTGCGGGTATCATCCGCAGGCCAGTGTCCAGAGCAACGGAAGGGTGATGATTTCCATTGGTATCGTAGGCGCCACCGGGTACACCGGCGTCGAGTTGCTGCGGCTGCTCGCCGGGCACCCGCACGCCGAGATCGTGGCCGTTACGTCCCGTAGCGACGCCGGGACCCCCGTCGCAAGCATGTTTCCCAGCCTGCGCGGGCGCATCGACCTGAACTTCGTGGAACCGGATCCGGACCGGCTTGCGGAGTGCGATGTGGTGTTCTTCGCCACGCCCCACGGCGTGGCGCACGCGATGGCCGGACCGCTGCTCGAGCGCGATGTGCGCGTGATCGATCTCTCGGCGGACTTCCGTCTCCGGGATGCGGAGCTCTGGGCCCGCTGGTACGGGCAGCCACACGGTGCCCCGCAGTGGCTTGAGCAGGCCGTCTACGGTCTGCCGGAACTGCACCGGGACCGCATTCGCGAGACGCGTCTGCTCGCGGTGCCGGGCTGTTACCCCACCGCGGTCACTCTCGGCCTGCTGCCGCTGCTGCGGGCGCGGGCCGTTGATCCGTCGGACCTCATCGCCGACGCCAAGAGCGGCGTCAGCGGTGCGGGGCGCAAGGCGCAGATCGGCAGCCTGCACGCGGAGGTCGGGGAGAACTTCCGGGCCTATGCCAGTGGCGGGCACCGGCACCATCCTGAGATCCGCCAGACGCTCGAGGACGCGGCGGGCGGTCCCGTGGGGCTCGTGTTCCAGCCGCATCTGGTGCCAATGATCCGAGGCATCCACGCGACGCTCTACGCGCGGCCTCTGGACGGGCAGTTGGACTTCCAGCGCCTGTTCGAAGACTTCTACCGCAACGAGCCCTTCGTCGATCTGCTGCCGCCGGGCGGACACCCGCAGACATCCAGCGTTCGCGGCACGAACCTCTGCCGTATCGCGGTCTTCCGGCCCGTGGAATCGGGGCGGGTGGTGGTGCTTTCAGTGATCGACAACCTGGTCAAGGGGGCCTCGGGCCAGGCGGTGCAGGGCATGAACCTGATGTTCGGTCTTCCCGAGGACCTGGGGCTGAACCTCGTGCCCGTGTTCCCCTGAACGGGAAGGATCATCACCCCCGCCGATCGGGGCATTCTTGACTCTTGCCGTGGGGCTTCATAGCGTATGCCCTCGATGTACACCAGAGAGATTGGATCATGGCCGAAACGATGACTGCAGCTTCCGATGCCGACATGGAGATGCCGAGCCCGCTGATCTTCACCGACGCGGCCGCGACCAAGGTGAAGAGCCTGATCGAAGAGGAGAACAATGACGACCTGAAGCTCCGGGTCTTCGTCAGCGGCGGCGGCTGCTCCGGGTTCCAGTACGGATTCACCTTCGACGAGACCGTCGGAGAAGGGGATACCGTGGTCGAGAATGGCGGCGTGACGCTGCTGATCGACCCGATGAGTTTCCAGTACCTGGCCGGCGCCGAGATCGATTACAGCGAGGGCCTCGAGGGTGCCCAGTTCGTGATCCGCAATCCGAATGCGACCACGACCTGCGGCTGCGGGTCCAGCTTCTCGACCTGATCGCGGGCTCGCGCGGGCTCCAGAGGGGGGGTCCTTACCCCCACCTCAACCCTCCTCCGCGAGCGGGGGCGTAGGCTTTCATGGCAGGACCTGGCGCAGGACTGAGATCGTTGCCGTGAAAGCCCTCTCCACTCGGCGCGAGCCGCCCGGCGGGTCCCTTACTCACCTGAACTCGCTTGCGCGGCATTAGGCGAGCCTCATGCAGGGCAAGGCGGCGGCAAGCCGCCGCACTCCACAGGCGGCGCCAACAGCCGGGCGCGAGGCTCAGCCTTTTGGCAGCGCCCCCGGAATCACGCACCCGAGGATGCGGGGGCCGGCCGCCCCGGTCACCTCCGCCATGTTCCCGGCGCGATTCGCGAGGGTCTGCCGGGCCAGCCAGGCGAAGGCGGCCGCCTCGACCTGCTCGGCCGGTAGCCCCAGCGTTCCCGTCTCTGCGACAGGCACGTCGCCCAGCCGTTCGCGCAGGCGGCGCATCAGCTCGAGGTTATGCACACCCCCCCCGCAGACCAGCACCTCGCAGGGTTCTCCGGCGGGCCGCCCGTGGAGCACGGCGTCGGCGATGATACTCGCGGTGAACTCGGTGAGCGTGGCCTGCACATCGACATCCTGTCCGATGTCGCCGATCGTGGCGAGGCGGTCCTCGAGCCAACCGAGCGAGAAGTATTCAGGACCGGTGGTCTTCGGCGGTTCCAGGGCGAGGAACGGGTCGGCGCGCAGGGTGTCCAGTAGCCCGTAACGCACCGTGCCCCGGGCCGCCCATTCTCCGTTGGCGTCGAACGGCCGCCCAGTCAGTTCGCGGATCCACGCGTCCATCAATGTGTTCCCCGGCCCACAGTCGTATCCGGAAACCGGCTGACCGGGCCTGAGCCAGGTGATGTTGCTGATTCCGCCGATGTTGACCACGGCCCGGCTGACGTCCGGGTGGGCGAAGCACGCGGCGTGCAGTGCGCATGCCAGCGGGGCCCCCTCGCCCCCGGCCGCGATGTCGCGCTGGCGAAACAGGGCGACGGTGTCGATGCCGGTGCGCTCGGCGATGCGGAAGGGATCGCCGATCTGCCAGCTGAACGCGGGGAAGGCGACGGGGCCGTGATAGAGCGTCTGGCCATGGCTGCCGATGGCGCGCACGGCATCGGGCGCCAGCCCCGCCTGATCCAGCAGCCCGAGGGCTGCATCCGCGAAGACCTCGCCGACCGATGCGTCCAGCTGTCCCAGGTCCTGAAGCCGGGCCTGCTCGGCCACGATGATCTCTGCCAGCCGTTCCGCAATGGCGGCGGGATAGGGGTGCCGGCGATGCGCGATGACCTCCCAGCCGAGCGGACCCCCCGGCCAGGCCAGCACCGCCTCGACGCCGTCCCTGCTGGTGCCGGAGATCAGCCCCAGGTAGATCTCCGCGGGCACTAGCGGGGATCCGCGCCGGTGGCGCCCTCCGCCAGCTGGGTATCCCGTATGACCTCGATGGTTGCGAGCAGCGGCGCGGTCTCCCTGCGGAAGGCCTCCATCTGCGCGTCCGGCAGCGATTCCGCCCGGGGGATGTCGACCGTGATCGGATTCGCCGGCTTGCCGCGCACGTGGAATTCGTAGTGCAGATGGGGGCCAGTGGCCGTGCCCGTCATGCCGATGTGGCCGATGATCTCTCCCTGACTCACGCGCGAGCCCACGGACTGGCCTCGGCGGTAGCTGTTGAGGTGCGCGTACAGGGTTCTGTAGTTGTTGCCGTGATCGATGATAACGGTCTTGCCGTAACCGCCACGGGTACCGCGATGGACGATCCGGCCGTTGCCGGCCGCCCGGATCGGTGTGCCGGTGGGAGCCGCGTAATCAACCCCCTGGTGCTGGCGCGTGTAGCCCAGGATCGGATGCTTGCGTGGACCGAAGTGCGAGCTGATCCGGCCCACGTCCACGGGCGTCCGGAGGAAGGCCTGGCGCATGCTCTTCCCGTCCGGCGCGTAGTAATCGGCCTTTTCTCCTTCCGGCGCGAAGCGCAGTGCCTGGAGGATGCGCCCGCGGTTGTGGAATTCGGCCGCGAGCACCGGCCCGTCGCGGAGGTGTTTGCCGTCCTTCAGGATGCGGTCGTAGATGACGATCATCCGGTCGCCGTCCCGGGTGTCCCAGGCGAAGTCGATGTCCCAGCCGAAGATCTCGGCGATCTGGATCAGCGTCGCGTCCGAGAGACCCGCGCGCGAGCCATCGATGAACAGCGAGTGCTGGATCTCGGCGTGCACCACGCGGCGTTGTGTCTCCAGCTGGTGTTCCTGCCGCTCGGCAACGTACTCGCCCGTCGCCGGATCGCGCGTGACCTTCAGATAGTGTTCGCCGCCCCGGGGTTCGTAGATCAACTCTTCCAGTTGCCCGTCGCGGGTGCCTGCATGCATGCGCTCGCCCGGATAGATCTGCTGCAGGTCCGGGGCCTGGTCCCCGAGCGCGAGGATCTCCTGCAGCTGGCCGGAGATCTCCAGCTGGCTGAAGATGCGCGACAGGCTGTCGCCGGAGACCACTTCGTGCTCTGCCCAGTCGAGACCTTCATCGCGCCCGCGGTCGTTCGAGCCGGTGAGCGGCAGCCCTTCCCCCGCCAGCGGGGAGTCTTCCCGCAGCATCGTCGCCGCCGTGTCCGACAGGCGATGCCCGTCCCCCTGCACGGCGGGGATATCCGCGGCCGCGACCTGCAGCAATGCCTCCGGTGGGCGATTGGCGGCCGTCAGCCCGTTCCCGAGGCCCCTGATCTCGATGCTGGTTCGCTCGCTGGCCGGGTGGGCGGTATCATCTGCCGGCGCCACCGAGGCGGCGGGGCCCGCGGACTCCGGCTGCTCCATGTAGGCCGCGAACCCCAGACCTAGCGCGCTGAACAGGAGAATGGCGATCAGCAGCGGCCAGCGTCTGGGGCGCGGTTCCTTGAAGCTCAAGTGCGTGGCACTCGTTTCCAGGAAGATACGGCGTTCTCTTTGCACGGCGGGTCCTCCCCCTCGGACACGGCCTGGGCGTTCAATACGTGGAAAGGCGCAGCGAAAGGCGCAGCCAACCCACATCGACAGCATGGTTTATGCGGCCGACATTTTCAATGATATCAGGTTTCTAACGGGATTATCGAATGGAACTGGAAGAACAGCTGGCGATCCTTCGCCGTGGCGTCGACGAGATCCTGCTCGAGGATGAGCTGAGAGAGCGGCTGCGGGAGGGCCGCCCGCTGCGGATCAAGGCGGGTTTCGACCCTACCGCGCCGGATCTGCATCTTGGTCACACGGTCCTCCTGAACAAGATGAGGCAGTTCCAGGACCTGGGGCACCACGTGATCTTCATCATCGGGGACTTCACCGGACGCATCGGGGACCCGACTGGCAAGACCGTCACCCGTCCGCCGCTGACCGAGGAAGACATCCAGACCAACGCCGCGACCTACCGCGAACAGGTGTTCCGGATCCTGGATCCCAAGGCGACCGAGGTGGTGTTCAATTCCAGCTGGACCGACGAGCTCGGCGCGGCCGGGATGGTGCAGCTTGCCGCCCGGCACACGGTCGCGCGGATGCTGGAGCGCGAGGATTTCAGCAAGCGCTACAGCAGTCGTCAGCCGATCGCGATTCACGAGTTCCTCTACCCCCTGATCCAGGGCCACGATTCGGTAGTGCTGAAGTCGGATGTCGAGTTGGGTGGAACCGACCAGAAGTTCAACCTGCTGGTGGGCCGGGAACTGCAGAAGCAGTATGGGCAGCCTCCGCAGGTCATCCTGACGATGCCCATCCTGGAGGGTCTCGACGGGGTCCAGAAGATGAGCAAGTCGCTCGGCAACTACATCGGTGTGCAGGACGCGCCGGACGACATGTTCGGCAAGGTGATGTCTATCTCCGACGAACTGATGTGGCGTTACTACGAGCTGCTGAGCTGGCGCCCCCTGGCCGATATCGCGGGCCTGCGGGCGCTTGCGGAATCGGGGAAGCGCAATCCCCGCGACATCAAGTTCGAGCTTGCTGAGGAGCTCGTGTCCCGGTTCCATGGTGCCGGGGCCGGCGACCGGGCGCGGGAGAACTTCGTCGCGCGCTTTCAGCGCCATCAGCTTCCCGACGACCTTCCCGAGGTGACGGTGCGCGCCTCGGCGGACGGGTTGCCGCTGCCCAACCTGCTGAAAGAGGCCGGGCTGGTGGGCTCCACCAGCGAGGCCCGCAGCATGCTCCGCCAGGGGGCGGTCCGGCTCGACGGCGAGCGGGTGGAGGATGTCGAGCTGCGCATCGCGGCGGGGTCCCGGCACGTGGTCCAGGTCGGCAAGCGGCGGGTCGCGCGCGTCGTCGTGGCCTGACCGGGTTGCACGGGGCGGCCGGGGATCCGGTCGGCGCCGGATCGCCGAGACGGCATGCCTCCCTCGGTGGGATTTTGTGGGAGCGGCTTCGTGGGAGCGGCTTCCAGCCGCGATGCAGCGCTGCCCCGAGTGCCC